>JBAVMZ010000136.1:0-4036 GCA_049690595.1 Occallatibacter sp.
ATCTGATGCTGATGCCCTCGGAGCTGGAGTCCTTCGGGCTGGCGGCTCTCGAGGCCATGGCCTGCAAGGTGCCTTCCATCTCGACGCGCGTCGGCGGCGTCCCGGAGCTGATCGACGACGGCGTGACCGGGCTGCTCTTCCCCGTGGGAGCGGTCGAGCAGATGGCCGCCGGCGCCCTCGGCTTGCTGCACGACCGGAAGCGCCTGGAGGCGATGCGGACCGAGTGCCGCCGCACCGCGCAGAAACGCTTCTGCTCCTCCTCGCTGATCCCGCACTACATCCGCTACTACGAGCAGGTGCTCGCCGGCGCGTGACGCAACGCCCTGCGGGCCGCGGAGTTCCGCAGGAGCAGAACAGGCTGCGGGAAAACCCGGATTAGGCGGGCTTTGTAACAGGGCATGACTTCAGTCGTGCCGCACAATGCTGAAAACAAAAGATCGGGCCCCTGCGGCCCCATCCTCTCGTCGATAGACGAGAGGGCGCGGGCGAGACGGAAATCTCGGTCGCCTCAACCCGCGCTCTTCACCCGCACCACGGTGATCTTCGCAAACCCCTCTTCAAACACCGGCGGTTTCAGCTTCTCGGCCATCTTGCGCATTACGTCTTCGCTCACCGAGCGGTCGCGGGAGCGGTTCCGCTCCAGGCAAACCTCCAGCGGCACATCGAAGAAGACCGCCTGCACCTCGTAGCCGAAGCTCTTGGCCATCTTGATCCATTGGCGCCGCTCGTGGATCGAGAGGTTGGTGGCGTCGACGTAGTTCATCGGCATGCGGGCGATCAGGCGCGCGCGCAGCAGCGAGCGGAGCGTCGAAAAGACCAGTCCCTGGTAGCGCTGCTCCTCCACATCGTCGAAGAGGATGGTGCGCAACAAGTCAGAGGAAAGCGGGGTGATGCCCCGGCGGCCGAACCAGGTCGTCTTGCCCGAGCCGGGCAGGCCGATGGCCAGCACCACGTAGCCCTTGGGGGCGCCGGGGGGCGCGGGTTCGGCGGCGGCCTCGGGCTTCGAATACTCGGGCTGGGTCTCCACCTCAAGACGGCCCGAGCCGGCCTGTTCGCTCCAGTCCGGGCGCGGCCGGGGCTTCGGCTCCCGGCGAACCGGGGCCGCGGCTTCCTGGCGGGCGGGCTGCTCCGGAAGCTCGTCCGGGTAGTTGGGCACCAGCGGACGGGGTTGATTCGATGGGATTTCCTGGCCGATCTTGCCGGTGGACTCCGAAGTATTCAGCGTGCGTTTCGAGCGTCGTCTCATGCCGCGTTCAGCATCCTTCTGTTGCTTAACGGGATAACACAGATGCGGGGGCGGTTGCAAACGGCAAGCGCCGGCGGCGGGAGCTTCGCGCTGCCCGGCGCCGCAATGGACCGGCCGCGCGCCGGGGTCCGGGGTCTTCATCTGTGCATTCCGTCACATACCGTCGTATGTGCCGGACGGCAGACTAGCGATGGAAGAGATTGTGGTCAAAACACGGGGAATGGACCTCGCGGTCTCGTTTTCCGTTGACAGAAATGGTACCATCATGGGTTTGGTGGTTTTGCCGCTGGAGCCACTCCAGCCGCCAAATCCGGTGCCGTTTCTGCGCAATCCGGGCACGATCTCGGCAGTTAAAAATCCGCAGTCGAATCGATCTACGAAGGAGAAGAAACACATGGCAGTGAAGGTTGGTATCAACGGCTTCGGCCGCATTGGCCGCAACGTTCTGCGTGCCGCACTGGGCAATCCCGAGCTGGATTTCGTTGCCGTCAACGACCTGACCAGCCCGGCGACGCTGGCCCACCTGCTCAAGTACGACTCGATCCTGGGCAACCTCAAGAACGAGATCGTGGCCGGCGCGGACTTCATCAGCGTCGACGGCAAAAAGATCAAGGTTTACGCCGAGAAGGATCCGGCCAAGCTGCCCTGGGCCGAAGTCGGCGCCCAGGTCGTGGTCGAGTCCACCGGCCGCTTTACCGACGCCACCGTGGCCAAGGCTCACCTCGGCCCCACCGTCAAGAAGGTCATCATCTCGGCCCCGGCCAAGAACGAGGACCTGACCATCGTGCTCGGCGTCAACCAGGACAAGTACGATCCCGCCAAGCACAACATCCTCTCCAACGCAAGCTGCACCACCAACTGCCTGGCCCCCGTGGTCAAGGTGATCCTGGAGACCTGCGGCATCGTCTCCGGCGTGATGACCACCATCCACAGCTACACCAACGACCAGGTCATCCTCGACTTCCCGCACAAGGACCTGCGCCGCGCCCGCGCCGCCGCTCTCTCCATGATTCCGACCTCGACCGGCGCCGCCAAGGCTCTCAAGCTGGTCATTCCCGAGACCGCCGGCAAGCTGGACGGCTTCGCCATCCGCGTCCCAACCCCCAACGTCTCCATCGTCGACCTGACCTTCATCGCCGAGAAGCCCATCACCGCCGAAGCTCTGAACGCCGCCTTCAAGGCTGCCTCCGAGGGCGAACTGAAGGGCATCCTGGGCTACGACACCAACGAGCTGGTCAGCTCCGACTTCAAGGGCAACCCGCTCTCCTCCATCGTCGACGCCCCCCTGACCAAGGTCGTCGGCCAGAGCGTCAAGGTGCTGAGCTGGTACGACAACGAGTGGGGCTACTCCAGCCGCGTCGTCGACCTGATCAGCTTCCTCGAAAAGAAGGGCCTGTAACAACGAGTGGTCAGTGGTCAGTGAACAGTGGTCAGCAAGCCTGCCGTGTTCATCTGATCACTGACCGCCGATCCCTGCTCACTGTGATGCGCCAGACCATCAGCGGCGGTTCTCCCTACGAGCCCATCATCGGCTTCTCCCGCGCCGTGCGCGTGGGGCACTCCGTGCATTTGGCGGGTACGGGTCCAGTAGGAGCCGAAGAGGAAGACGCCGCCGGGCAAACCCGCCGCATCTTCGCCATTGCCGAAAAGGCCCTGGCCGAGGCCGGCGCCACCTTCGCCGACGTCGTCCGCACCCGTATGTTCCTGACCCATGCCGAGGACTGGGAAGCCGTTGGCCGCGTCCACGGCGAGTTCTTCTCCCAAACCCGCCCAGCCGCCACCATGGTTGTCGTCGCCGCCCTGCTCAATCCCTCCTGGCGCATCGAAATCGAGATGGACGCCGTCCTTCCTGGCACAGTCCCTTAGTCCCTCATTCCCTCAGTCCCTCAGTCCCTCAGAAAGGTTTTTGCATCATGGCCAAGCTCACCATCCGCGATATCGACCTGACCAACAAGCGGCTCTTCATCCGCGTCGACTTCAACGTGCCTCTCACCGAGGACGGCTCGACGATCACCGACGACACCCGCATCGTGGCCACCCTGCCCACCATCGTCTACGCCCTCAAACGCAAAGCCAAGGTGATTCTGGCCTCCCATCTGGGCCGCCCCAAAGGCAAGCCCAATCCGAAGTATTCGCTGCGCCCGGTGGCCGTTCGCCTGCGCGAACTGCTCGACAAGGAACTCGGCGAGAGCGTCAACGTAGGCTTCTCTCCCGACTGCATCGGCGAAGTGGCCTCCGAACTCGCCCGCCAGCTTGAGTCCGGCCAGGTGCTGCTGCTTGAGAACCTCCGCTACCACGCCGAAGAAGAGGCCAACGACCCGGCCTTCTCGAAGGCTCTGGCCTCGCTCGCCGAGGTCTACGTCAACGACGCCTTCGGCTCCGCGCACCGCGCCCACGCCTCCACGGAAGGCATCACCCACTTCCTCACGCCCGCCGTTGCCGGCCTGCTGATGGAAAAGGAAATCACCTATCTCGGCAAAGCCCTCGAAAGCCCCGAGAAGCCCTTCGTCGCCATCATCGGCGGCTCCAAAATCTCCGGCAAAATCGACGTCATCGACAACCTGCTCGATAAAGTCGACACCCTGGTCATCGTCGGCGGCATGGCTTACACCTTCCAGCGCGCCCTCGGCGTCACCACTGGCAAGAGCCTCGTCGAAGAGGACAAGATCGACATGGCCAAGGCCGCTCTCGACAAGGCCAAGGCCAAGGGCGTCAATCTCCTTCTCCCTGTCGACAACATCCTCGCCGACAGCTTCACCCCCGACGCCAAGACCCAGCCCTGGGATTGCG
>JBAVMZ010000137.1:0-4605 GCA_049690595.1 Occallatibacter sp.
CCGCCGCGGCGGCGGAGGTGCGGCGATGATCGAGATCCGCTCCTGCCGGGGACACGAAGAGATGGAGGCCTGCGTTCAATTGCAGGTGGCCACCTGGGGCTACGACCCGACCGACGTCATTCCCCGCAAGGCCTTCCTGGTGGCGCAGAAGATCGGCGGCCAGGTCATCGGCGCCTTTGACAGCGAACTGGGGGACGGTCCGCAGGCGCTGGCCGGCTACGCGCTCTCCTGGCCCGGCGTGAAGAGCGGTCAAGGTGGGGCGAAGCCCTACCTGCACTCGCATATGCTGGCGGTGCGCGAGGGCTACCGCGACCGCGGCCTCGGCGCGCGGTTAAAGTGGGAACAGCGGCGCGATGCGCTGAGCCGCGGCGTCCGCCTGATCGAGTGGACATTCGACCCGCTGGAGATCAAGAACGCCTTTCTGAACCTGTGCAAGCTGGGCGCCATCGCGCGCCGCTACGAGGTGGATTTCTACGGCGCCTCCACCTCGCGGCTGCAGGGCGGGCTGCCGACCGACCGGCTGGTGGCCGAGTGGCATCTCGAGTCGGAACGCGTAGAACGCTTTCATGCCGGCGCGCCGGCCTCCAGGCAGGCGATCGAGGAGCGGATCGTGGTGCCCGCGGGGATCTCAACATGGAAGGGAAGCGATCGGGATCGCGACCGTGCCCTGGCGGTTCAGCTCGAGAACCGCAGCCGCTTCCAGGCGGCCTTTGCGCAGGGGCTGGCAGTGATTGGGTTCCACCGCGATGCGGATGGAAACGGATACTTTGAACTGGGCGATGCAAACCAGGCCGCGTCCGGCCTGAAACCACGAGGGAATTGAGCTGACGATGAAAATAGATGAGATTGTCCTCAGGGAGTTGCGGTTGCCGCTGGTGCGGCCGTTCGAGACGAGCTTTGGCGTGACGAAAGACCGGCGGATTCTGCTGGCCGAGGTGCGCTCCGATGGCTTGAGCGGCTGGGGCGAGTGCACGGCGGGCGAGCGGCCGTACTTCTCCTCCGAGTCGACGGACACGGCATGGCTCGTGCTGCTACAGGAACTGGCGCCGATGCTGGCCGCGGCCGAGCCTGAGCACGGCGGTCATTGTCAGCGGGCCTTCAAGATGGTGCGCGGCCATCGCATGGCCAAGGCCATGCTCGAAAACGCCATCTGGGACCTGGAAGCGCAGCGCGAAGGCGTCTCGCTCTCCCGCCTGCTGGGCGGCGTGCGCGAGACGATTCCCTGCGGCGTTTCGCTGGGCATTCAACCGTCGATCGACCAGCTGATGGCGGTCGTCGAAGCGGAGCTCGCCGCCGGCTATCAGCGCATCAAGCTGAAGTGCAAGCCGGGCTGGGACGTGGAGGTCTTCGAGAAGGTGCGCGGCCGCTGGCCAGGGATTCTGCTCAGCTGCGACGCCAACTCCGCCTACAAGCTGCGCGATGCGGACCACCTCACCGGCTTCGATGCCTTCGATCTGCTGATGATCGAGCAGCCGCTCTGGTACGACGACTTCTACTACCACTCGATGCTTCAGAAACGGCTGCGGACGCCCATCTGCCTCGACGAGTCGATCCGCAACCGGCGCGATACGCTGGCGGCCATCGAGATGGAGTCGTGCCGCATCATCAATATCAAGCTGGGCCGCGTGGGCGGCTTCTCCGAGGCCATCGCGGTCCACAACGCCGCGCAGGAGCGCGGGATTCCGGTCTGGTGCGGCGGGATGCTCGAGTCCGGCGTGGGCCGCGCGCACAACATCGCGCTCTCCACACTGGAGAACTTCACGCTGCCGGGCGATGTCTCGGCATCGAAGCGCTACTGGGCCGAGGACATCGTGGAGCCGGAGATTGAAGTGAACGCGGCGGGCGAGATCGTGGTCCCTGACAGTCCGGGCCGGGGCTACCAGGTGAAGACCGACCTGGTGGACAGGCTGACCGTGCGCAAGGAGACGATTCGGGTGGCGGCGATGGTGGCGTAGCCCCCGGGTTCAACGGTTGGGCGGTTTGCGTCCCCAATCGAAGCGCCGCCCGACGATCAGCTTGACGATCCACCGGTCGGTACTTGCCGTTGGACCGATGCCGACGCCGAAATTGACCTCCCACTTGGGATCGAGGTTGAGGTCGATGGCGGGGAAGAACTGCTGCTGCTGGTTGTGCAGGCTGGCGATCGAACGCAGGCTGCCGTAGTCGGCGTAGTACTCCAGGCCTCCCGTCACCTTCTTGGTGAAGTCGTAGCTGATCTTGGCGGCCGGCGCAAAGTCCAGTCCGAGCCGCACGTCCGGGCCGTGCCAGGTGCGTTCCAGCGCCGGATTCACAGCGAAATACCAGCGGCCGGACTGCTTGTCGACGATGGGCCGGATCTCCCACGTCCAGGTGTCGGGCGAGAAGCGGGCGCGCTGGTAGCCGGCTTCCATCGAGAGCGATACGCCCACCGGCCAGCGCCAGCTCTCCGGCACGCGCACCCGCGGGCGAATGTGGTCGCCGACCCATTCGACGCCCGCCCCGCTCCGCTCGCTGGTAAAGACGTAGAAGCCAACCTCCGACCACTCGTTGAGGCCCTGGGTCAGCTCCAGCGTCTCGTGCTCGGCGTGGAAGGTCGGGGCAACGCCGCCGACGGTCCAGCGCTGGCCCTCGGCGGTGAAGTTCGAGTGCAGCTCGACCATGGTGCTGCGCGGCGGCACGGTCTCGACGCCGTAGACCTGAATCTCGTAGTTGCCCTGGGCGCTGCGCGGCGGCACGGCGGCCGCGCAGAGGACGAGGATGGCGAGGGCGGGTTTCAAGTTGACTCCGGGGAAAAGCGCAAGCGCGTGTTGCTTGTTTTGCGTTGGTTGACGCCGGGTTGATGCCGGCGAGCCTCGAACGCGAACAGAAACTTCCGGTTTCCGATTCCAGCCTCTCTTCCAATCACTCCCGCCGTTGGATTCCGGGTAACACAATGGCCAGTCTTGCAGTTGCGGCGGTTGGCGGCGCGGGTTGGCGCAGCGCTGAGAGAGTCAATAGAGGATATCCGAAATCGTTTTTCTTACTTGACAAGATACCGGGCATGATTGTTTCCTGTGAGTGCTGCATCTGGTCTTCTCCAGCGGTTGCCTGTTCCCAACCAGGTAGCCGGTTGCGTTGTTGAGCAGGGAAGCGGCTGTGACAGGGGGGCGGCGCACGCCGGAAGCGATCTCCGGAACGCGCCATGGTCAGACCCCGATCCCGTCGAGTCGAGTCCTCCCTTGGGCATCCTGGGCGACGGAAGCCCGCGAGCCCAGTTCCTCGTTTGCCAGGGGGAAGCACGTGCTCAAACGCAGTGTGGATGTGGCTCTGGCCGGTGCGTTGCTTGCGGCAGCGCTTCCGGTTCTGATTGTAGCGGTCATTTTGATCAAGATCGACTCTCGCGGCCCGGCGCTCTTCCGCCAGAAGCGGATGGGCCGGGGCTTTCGTCCCTTTGAGATCCTCAAACTGCGGACCATGCGCCAGGGGTGCGGCGGGCTCAACTTCACCCTGGCCGCCGATGCGCGCGTGACCCGCGCCGGGCTCTGGCTGCGCCGCCTGAAGGTGGACGAGCTGCCGCAGTTGTGGAACGTGCTGCGCGGCGAGATGAGCCTGGTGGGGCCGCGGCCAGTGGTCGAGGAGCTCGCCGAGGAGTTCGCCGTCGAGTACCGGCGGCTGTTAGCGGCCCGCCCCGGCCTCACCGACCCGGCCACGCTCAAGTACCGCAACGAGAGCGAGCGGCTGGCCCGGACTCCCGACCCGCACCGCATCTTCAAGACCGTCATCACGCCCGACAAGGTCAGGATTTCGCTCGACTACCAGCAGCGCGCAACGTTCTGGAGCGACCTGGCCATCCTGCTTCGAACGGCGATCACGCTCCTGGCTCCGGCCTCGGCGAATCTCCCGGCACAGCCCGTCTACCGCGGCGTCAGCCCGATCTTCTTCCGGCCTCAGCCTGTGCGCCGCCGGTCGCTTCCCGCCTTCGCCGGCGCGCAACTGACCGGGCCTGCCGAATTCTTCGCACCCGGCGAGGTTCGCGCGACCGCAGCAGCCGCCGTCCATGGCTATCGGCGAACAGCCGCCACAGGCGCCGAAGCGGCGCGCTTCCGCGACGGCATCTGGCCGTAGGGGGCGCGTCGCAGCGGCCCCCGTGAGCCGGATGCCAATTCCCGCTCAGACCTGCGCGCGCAGCGCCTCGGCGCGGGCACGGGTGGAGCGGACGAACTCCTTCTCCGCCTCCAGCTCCGCCTTGATCGAATCCGTGTTGATCTCCACGTTGGCCAGCGCTCCGGCCAGCGAGGCCTTTGCCAGGGCAATCGCCGTGGTCAGGTCCGAGGCCATGTTGGGGTTGGTCACCGGCTTCAGCTCGACCGCCAGACGGGCCACCTCAGCGGCCCGCTCGGCCACCACCAGCGGCACGCCCGTTGCCTCTTCCAGGGCGGAGTTGATAAGGCGGGCGCCGTCCGGCGCTGCCTTGGCCGCCTTGTAGGCCTTCATCACCGTGTTGTACGACTCGGCGTCGGCATCGATGGCGGCCTTCAGCTCCTCGCGCAGCACGGCCAGCCGGGCGATGGCCTGGCTGAGCTGGGCTTCGTAGGCCAGATACGCCTTCTTGCCGCGCGACATGGTGGCCACCATCGACGCCAGGCC
>JBAVMZ010000138.1:0-11308 GCA_049690595.1 Occallatibacter sp.
GCGCCAGCACGATGGTCGCCCCGCCGGCGCGGCAGAGTGCCTCGGCGGCGGCTGCGTCGGTGGCATAGCGGGCCTGCGCGAACGCCTCACCGGACACGGCCAGCAGCTTCGCGCCGGTCGAGGCCAGTGCGTTGGCGGCGGCCGCGGGCTCGGCGGCCACAATGCCGATGGCGAGCGGGGCGGCGAGCCGTGCGGCAAGCTCGAGGCCCGCCGAGACGGCTTCGAGCGACCCCTTGGTCAGGGCCGAGCCGCTTTCATCCACGTGAGTCAGAACAAGAATCTTTTCCATGGTTATTCGGCTCCAATCCAGGCCACCAGCTCGGCGGCAATCTCGTCGGGCGACATGTCTTTCACGACGCGGGTCTCGCGCTGCTGTTTGGGCAGGGCGACGGAGGCGTAGCTCAGGCCGTTGGGCTCGAGCTTGGCCACCTTGGCCTTGGCCAGCGCGGGCATGATCGTCCGCATGTTCGCCATGCCGATCTGCGGATTGTTGCGCGGCTCGGCGAGGTTGCCGGTGGCCCAGCCGAGAACAGCCGGAGCGCCGGCGCAGACACTCACCTGGTGCTTGCCGCCTTCCACGCGCTCCAGGACTTCAAAGCTGCCGTCGTCGCGCAGCTCGATCTGGTCGACGCCCTGGAACTGGTCGCCTATGCCCAGCCGCTCACCGACAAGCTGGAGGGTGACGCCCGCGCCGCGCGAGGCTGACTCCCAGCCGCCGAACAGAAGCAGCTTCGTCTTGTCCAAGCCGGGAATCGCTTCAATCGCCTCGGCCAGGGCCGCGGCCGTCGAGTGCGCGTCCGGGAAGCCGCCGATGGGCCCGTCCACCGGCACCAGTTCGAAGGCGACCTTCTGCGCGACGGTCATCATCACTTGTTGCAGCTTGGCCTTGGGACCGAGCGAGACAAGCCAGAGCTTCGAGCCGGGGTTCTTTTGGGCCAGGGCCGCAGCCTCGTAGAGCGCGCTCGCTGCCCAGGGGTCGAGAACCGCGGGCAGGACCAGCTCGTTCTTCAACCCCGGACCGGCGGGGGTAGTGATGGGCTCCAGAGTCTGGAGAGGGTCGGGGACGATCCCCGCGCATACGACGATATGAAATGGGTTCGACATCTTCTTCCTTCTTTTCGATTTGCCAGATCTCAGGTTCTCTCTGGCGGGCCGTTAGAAACCTCTTGGACTTGCCCAGGCAAATTCGTCCATCGCTTTTCACGAGACTATCTGTAGATCTCCCGTCGGTGGCCGAATTCCACGACAAGGATCGTCAGCACGCGATCCTCAATCCTGCAAATCAGGCGATAGTCTCCCACGCGATAGCGGATCAACCCCTGCATCTCACCGGAAAGCGCCTTGCCCAGCAGTCGCGGGTCAGGCGACGCGAGCAGTCTTTCGAAGAGGAACTTGAGAATCCGCTTTTGCGTCGCCCGGTCCAGGCTCTCCAACTGCTTCCGTGCTTTGAGAAGAAAACTCACCTGCCAGGCCAAGGGATTGCGCGACCTCCTCGAACGAGTATCTTGGTTGTCCTGCCGATTCCTCGAAGGCCGCGACGGCTGTTTCGTAGTCCTCGCGGTCTTCGAGGAAGGCGAGAACAGCCCGGCGGGCGAATTCGGCTTTGGATTGTCCGGCCTGTGCGGCGAAGTGCTCCAGAAGCGACTCGGCTTCGGCCTCCAAGTTCAGCTCGATCATCGGATTCGGCCCTCCTGTGCATCCAGTTTACAGCGGAATCGACTGCTTTCCGCAGCGTCCTGTCCACCGGAGCCGACTCAGTTTTCCGCCGAATGCAGCCCGCCCGCCCTGCGCGGAAGCCGATCTTTCGGCAGCCCCAGGTTCCGCTGTCGAGGCCAGGGAGACGGCCCTTCTACAAGCCGAGAATCTCCAGCAATTCTCCCGCTGTGAGGTGGTGGTGAGCCGCGATTCGCTTGAGGATGCCGGCGAGGGTCCCGGTCTTGATGGGCTGATGAGCGGGAATGACTTCGTGGTTCTCGCCGTTCCGTTGTGTAGTCACGCGAATATGCGATCCCTTTTGGCGTGTAACCTCGTAGCCCAGGATTTTCAGCGCCCTGGCCAGTTGCGCTCCGTCAATGTCGCGCGGCAATCGCATCAGGCCAGTACTTCATCGCGCACAAAATGGAGACGGATGATCGCCGGCCGCTGCATCGTCTCGTCAAAATAGCAATCCACGGCATCCTTGACCATGGCTCGCAACTCTTCGAGAGTCTCGCCTTGCGTATGAATTCCATACCCCAGCGCGGACGCAACAAATCCTCCATCCGCTTCGTCCTCGCGCACATCGAAAATGATCTCGCTCATTGGGGCAAGTTCCATCCTGTCAGTTCCATGCTACACCGGCAGTACCCCCGCAGCAAGCCGCGAAAGACCTGGGAACCGCCAACCTCTGCCGACTGCGAAAGGCCTCAGTTCTCCGCGCTATGCAGCCCTCCCGATCCGGCGCGGAACTCGATATTGCTCCACTCGCCGTCCGGGCTGTGGCCGCAGTTCCACAGGCAGGCGCCGCAGTGGATGCACTTCTCGCGCTCGAAGACCGGCTTGCTGTCCGGCCCGGCGGTGATGGCCTGGCCGGAACACATGGCCACGCAGGTCAGATCGTGGCAGGCCAGGCAGAGCCCGGGATCGCGGAAGACGATGTGGTCGGCAAACCCCGGCATGGCCTGCACCTTGCCGCCGAGCAGCAGCGCATCCTGCTGGGTGATCAGCAGCCGGCCGTCAAACGGAATCTCCGGCCAGCCGCGCGCGGTGAGGATGGCGTCGTGCAGCGGCCGGCCGTCTTCCAGGGCGATCGCGGCGGCCTTCTCGGTGGGCAGTCCGGTGGTGTTGTGGCGGATCTGGCGATGCGCCGGCGGGATATGTGCGGAAAGCGAGAGGCGGCCGCCGGTAAGCCCTGCCAGCCCCATGCCGATGAGTCCGCGAACGACGCCGCCGTGGAAGCCGTTGCGGGCGTTCTCCGCCTCGCGCTCGCCTTTTTCCACCCAACTGGCCCGGCGGCGCGCCTCGTAGGTCGCGGCCAGGTTCTCCCGGGTGAAGGGCTTGCCGGCGCGGAGCAGTTCGAGGACCGCTTCGGCAAGCTGCGTGCCGGTGGTCCAGGCCTCGTCCACCCCCGAGCCGGTGAGCATGTTGGTTGACCCGGAGCCCTCGCCGATGCGGGCGTAGCCGTCGCCGCAGAGGTGTGGCTCGCCGTGGCGGCCCGACTCTTCCAACGATTTGGCGCCCCAGGAGCGCAGCGTCGCGTCTTTGAGATACGGCCACAGCGCCGGGTGCTGAATGTAGTGCTGCAGGTAGCGGTAGGCGGTGCGCGCCGGGTCGCCCATCCACGAAGGCACGAAGATGCCCACCGAGACCAGCCGCTCCGGATGCACATACAGGAAGCCGAAGATCTCCGGCTCCGGGTACCCAAAGGTATGCCAGACGGTGCCGGGCTTCAGCGTGGAAGACTCCGGCAACTCCAGGACGAACTTCATGCCCAGCGCCCACTCGCGGTGGCTGTGGCCTTGAGGCATGCCGATCTTCTGGTCGATGGCGCGGCCGATCTGGCCCACCGGTCCATCGCCAACGACGGTCAGCTGTGCGCGCACGTCCATGCCAGGCATGAATCCATCGGCGGGCGCCCCGGCTTTATCCACTCCCTGGTCGGCCAGGCGGAGCCCCTTCACGCCGCCGTCCTCGACCAGCGGCGCGCTCACCGGCGTGCCGGGCCAGATCTGCACCAGCCCCGTGGCCATCACCTGTGAACCGACCCACTGATTGAATTGGCCAATGGAAAGCACCAGGCCGGGGTGCTTGTTCAGGAACGCCGGAGTCCAGGGCAGCTCGAAGGCATGGTCGTGGACGCCCACGAGCCGGCCGGCGGTTTTCAGAACGGCATCGCCCAGCCGCAGCAGCGCGGAGCGCCGGCTGGCGCCCGTGGGATCGAGAAGATAGAGAACCCGTTCGTGCGCGACCTCGACCGCCATGGGAATCTCGGCCGGATTCAGGTCAGGAAAACTGGCGCGGATGCCCTGCCCGCGAGTGACCACGCCGCTGACGCCTGAGGCAATGTCGTCGGCGCGCTCGTAGCAGAGCACCTGGAGCGGCATACCGGGGGTGACGCGGCTCTCGAAGGCAGGGTCGGCGGGGTTCTCCTGCCAGGCGCGGGTCAGGTGCGTCAGGAAGCCGCCCATCGCCGGGCCGAAGCCGGCGCAGGCAATATCGACCTCCATGGTCTGGCGATCGATCTCGGGGGCGGGCGATTCGAGGCTTTGAGAATCCATGCTCATGCCGGGTAGTCCAGGGCTTCGGGAATCATGACCTTGCTGACCGTCTCGGCGGCCCGGTCCTTGGCCAGTCGCGAGCCGCTCAGGCACGAACAGAGCTTGTTCTGCAGCCGCTGGAAGTCGGTCGCGCCGGCGCAGGTGGCGCAGGGTCCGGCCTTCTCCGGGTGGCTGCCGTCGATCTTCACCACGTCGGTGGCCATGGCGGCGATGCCGGGCATCGTCTCCTCCAACTCGTCCAACTCCTCGGCGCCGAAGCAGTTCGAAGAACAGTTGTCGTCCCAGCAGGGGTGCGGGTTGTAGCCGAAGACCAGCTCGGCGCAGATGCGCGAGACCTCGCCGGCAGCCGCGGCGGCCTGCACGTGGCAGAGGTCGGAGAGGAACTGCACTGTCCCTTCCAGGCCCTCGGCGGCCACCGGGTCCAGCGGACCCTTCTCCTCCAGCTCCAGCACATCGAGAATCTGGCTGCGCGAGGCCACCAACCAGCAGAGCGCATCGGCCAGTGCGAAGGTCACGCCCTGGCGCTGCCCGTGATAGAGCTTGTTGCCGTCCGGGTCAGTGGCCTTTTGCAGGTGGTTCAGGGTCCAGAGCCACATCTGCATTGCCGAGGCCAAAGTGCAGGCGCCGGTGCCGGGCCGCTCGCTGGCAATGCGCCGCATCTGCGCGGCCCAGGAGCGCATCTCGGCCAGAAAGACCTCGCTGGTCATGGTCACCGTCATCTGGCGGCGTTGCACGGCCTCGGGCCCCTCGTAGGTGGCTTCGAGCTGAGCGTCCATCCACTTGTTGGCCAGGAAGCCGGGGCAGTCCTCGGTGATGCCGTAGCCGCCCATCAGGCTGACGGCCTCGCGCAGGATGTTCGTGCCGTGGCCGGTGTTCCAGAGCTTGGTGGCCGGGCAGAGCACGTTGGCCTCGGCGTCCATCAGCACATACTGCACCAGTGGGTCGGCCTCGTACTCGGCGCGCCGCGGGTCGTCCGGGCGCATCGAAAGCAGCGCGATAGCCTTCTGCTCGCTCTCCCTGAGAGCCTTGAGTTCGGCGCGCCCGCCGGCAACTCCGCGCTCGGCCAAAATGGCGGTCTTCCGCTTCTCGATGGGGTCGAGCTCGTCGAAGAGCCGCGCGGTGGCAAAGCCCAGCGAAGCAGCCGCCTCGCCGGTGGCCCAGACGTCCACCAGCCGATGCAGCGCGTCCTCGCGCTGCTGGATGCCCTGTTCGAAACGGATGGAGCCGGGTTTCGCGCCCTCGGCGCCGCGGAAGCGCCCCCGCTGGTAGCGGATGACCGGCTCGACAGCGGAGAGCAGCTTGGCCGCGGTCATCACGCCTACCGCGACACGGGTCCGCCGGAAGACCGCCTCGATGATCTCGCCGTGGTTGTAGTTGGGGACGATGACGCCGTCCTTCACCGTGTAGCCGCCGACGATGCGGCTGGCCGGGACCTTCAGATTAAAGATGGGGTCGCCGGTCGACGAAAGCTGGTGGACCAGCTTTTTGGTGGGCGTGCCGTGGTCGAAGATGCCCTCGTCGGCCTCTTCGAGAATGATGACGCAACTGCCCTTGATCCTGGGATCGGCGGAGTTGACCGCAGCGGTCACGAAGTTGGCGAAGGCGATGTTGGTGATGAAGCGGCCGCGCTTATCCACGTGCAGGATCGGCTCTTCGCCCTCCTTCCACTCGGCCACCGTAACCTTGCCGCTCAACATCCCGGTGTCCACGCCGACGTAGGGGATGGGCTCGGTGAGAACGAAGGCGCCGCGCCAGGGCTTGCGGTCCTCACCGGGCTGCGGAGGCGCGCAAAGGCTCTTGTAGCGGCTCACCTGCTCGGCGGTGCCGCGCTCGTGGATCGGCGAGAGGGCCAGAAATCCGGCCAGCGAGGCGGTGGCGGCGCCGCCGTCCACCCAGGCCAGCTCAAATGCAGCCAGCGACAGGGCTGCGTTCTTCGGCCCGGCGATGAAGCCGCCCTCCTCGGGCTCCATGTAGGCGGCCGTGATGCCGGCCCGATCGAACGCCTCCATCATCTCCTGCTTGCCGGGGGTCCACTCGTGCGTGTTGCGCTCGCCGGCAGCCACCAGCTGGGCCACCGTCCCGCGAGCGACACCGCGCGACGACTGCACCAGCATCTGCAAGTCGAAGCGGTCGGAGAAACGCCACAGGATCTGGCGAACGGAGTCGCCGGGCAGCGTCAACATGGTTCGGGTTTCAGAAGTGGGAGAAGTCACCATGGTTTCATCCTCGGGTAGCGGGACTATTTTCATGGATGCGGCAGGTAACGGCTTGTGACCCGTATCACCGCGGCATCCCGTTGGCGGGACGCCGCGCTGGCGTCGCTGGGTTGCGCACCTGCGTTTCCGGTACTGGGAACGTGACCGGAATCACGGGTCTATGCCTTGATTTCCTTTGTACTTGCGGAGTCTTGTGACGGACATCACTTCCCAAGAACGCGGAATCCCTTATCAAGGTTGCTTTGTTGGAATTCCTTCAGGAATCCTTCAAGGAGTCATTCCATGCTGAGAACGATCAAGAGAGCGGCCCTGCTTGTGGTGGTCGCGATGCTGGCTGTTCCTGCCTTCGCGCAGGGAACCGCTCCTGCTGACTACAAGGCTGCGAAGTGCGCCATGTGCCACGCCGCCGACGGCACCGGCAACAAGGCGATGAAAGTCGCCTCGTTCAAGGAGCCCGACACGGTGAAGGCCACCGATGCACAGTTGATTGCCCTCACCACCGACGGCAAGGGCAAGATGCCGGCGTACAAGGGCAAGCTCACCGACGCGCAGATCAAGGACCTGGTCGCCTACATCCGCACGCTGCAGAAGTAACTTCTCGCAAACCAGACCTCGGCCGCGCGCCGGCGCACAAGACGCTGGGCAAGATCGCCAGCGTTTGCCTGGCGCGCGGCCGGGATCGATCGGAGTTGAGATGAAGAGGGCCTTCTCCATCGCTCTCGCGCTGGCCGTCTCCCTGGTTCTTGCCGCGGCAGCTCCGCGATTCGCCCGTGCGCAGGTGGACTGCCTTGCCTGTCACGCCGACAAGGACATGAAGGACGATGCCGGCCGCAGCCTTACCATCGACGGCGACCGCTTCCACCAGACTGTGCACGGCAGCCTCAAATGCAACGACTGCCACACCGACGTCAAGGACGTTCCCCACGCCGAGAAGCTGGCCAAGGTCAAGTGCGAAGCCTGCCACTCCAGCCAGGCATCGGAACTGGCGGGCAGCGTCCACTCCAACGCGGCCGACCATCCCTGCACCAGTTGTCACGGCAACGCGCACGCCATCTTCCCCAAGGAAGACAGCCGCTCGGCCGTCTATGCGCTCAACATTCCCCGCACCTGCGGCGCCTGTCACGGCGTCAACGGCATGGCCTCGAAGCACGGGCAGGCCGCGGTCTTTCCCTCTTACATGGATTCGATTCACGGCATGGCGCTGAGCAAGGAAGGACTGCTGGTCGCGGCCAGTTGCAAGAGTTGCCACGGCTCGCACCACATCCTTAGCCGCAACAATCCGGCCAGCCCCACATCCAAGGCCAACATCCCCAAAACCTGCGGCAACTGCCACGCCGGAATCACCGCCAACTACATGGAAGGCGTGCACGGCAAGGCCGTGGCCAAGGGCGACATGAAGGCCCCGGTCTGCTCCGACTGCCACACTGCCCACGCCATCGAGCAGCCCACCGCGGCCGGTTTCCGCTCCCAGTCGACGCCCATCTGCGGCTCCTGCCACAAGGAAAAATTCTCCACCTACCGCGACACCTTCCACTCCCAGCTCGGCGGTCTGGGCGGCTACGTCGAAACCGCGCGTTGCTGGGATTGCCACGAGGCCCACGCCGTCTGGCCCTCCAGCGACCCGCGCTCGCCCGTCCACCAGTCCAATTTGATCGTCACCTGCGGCAAGTGCCACCAGGGCGCCAACGCCAGCTTCGTCCAGTACCAGCCCCACGCCAACGCGCGCAGCCGCAAGCTCAGTCCGGCGCTCTTTTACGTGCGTCTTTTCATGAACCTGCTTCTGGCAGGCGTGCTGTCCTTCTTCCTGGTTCACACCATCTTGTGGCTCATCCGCGCACGCTGGGACCAGCTCAAGAAGAAGCCGGCAAACGGAGGCAATCATGCCTGATCTCGAGCAGAGCGCGACAACGGTTGAACAGCCCGGCGCCGGGGAACGGTATTTTGTACGCTTCACGCGCGCCCAGCGCGGCATGCATGCCGTTCTGTTTTCCACCTTCCTGGGTCTGGCCGGTACGGGGCTGCCGCTGCGCTTCAGTGAGAGCATCTGGGCGCGCCGTCTCGCCAGCAGCGTAGGCGGCTTCGGCGCCATTCTCTTCTTCCATAAGTTCTGCGCCATCGTGCTGACGGTGGCCTTCGCCATCCACGTCAAAGAAATCTTCACCCGTGGCCTGTTTCATCGGGAAAAGGGTGTCTTCTGGGGGCCGACTTCGATGGTTGCCAACTGGAAGGATGTGAAGGATCTGTTCGGCCATCTGCGCTGGTTCGTCGGCATGGGACCCAAGCCCCAGTTCGAGCGCTATGCCTACTGGGAGAAGTTCGACTACTGGGCCGTCTTCTGGGGAATGATCGTCATCGGCTTCTCCGGCTATGCCATGTGGTTCGCCCCCTTCTTTGCGCACTTCCTGCCCGGCTGGGCGCTGAACGCGGTGCTGGTCATCCACAGCGAGGAAGGCCTGTTGGCCATCCTCTTCATCTTCTCCATTCACTTTGTGAACACGCACCTCAGACCCGGGAGCTTCCCCATGGACATGGTGATCTTCACCGGTGTGGAGAGCGAAGAGGAGTTCAAAATCAGACGCCCCATCGAGTACGAGCGGATGATCCGGGAACGGAAGCTGGAGACACGGCTGGGCACGAAGGCGCCGGTGTGGCTGGTCAACTTCAGCCGCGTGGCCGGCTCCATCGCCATCTTCATCGGGCTCCTTCTGCTTGTGCTAACGTTGACGGCGTACTTCGGAGAGTAGAGGCCTTGCAATGTTCCGGTTCGGCGGCCTGAGTTTGGGAGCGAGCCTGCGCGCCCGCTCCGCGTGGATTGCGGTTCTTCTTCTTGTCTCCGTGACGGTGGCGCAGGGGGCCAAAAAGCCCAAGGACGAGGATTGCCTCGCCTGCCACGGCGACACCACCCTCAGCAAGCAGGACGCGGGCAAGACGCGGAGCCTCTACGTCGACAAGGAGAAGCTGAAGCACTCGATCCACGGCAGCCTCTTCGGCTGCGTCGACTGCCACACCGACGTCAAGGGTCCGGCGCACGATTCGACCCCAGCCAAGGTGCAGTGCGCCACCTGCCATGCCGACAGCCAGGAGGCCTACTCGCACTCGACCCATGCCCGGGCCGCCAAAGACGGCAAAGGAACGGCGGTCAATTGCCAGGACTGTCACGGCGGCGCGCACGAGATTCTCCCGGCCACCGACGCCAAGTCCCCCGTCCACCACGGCAATATCCCCGCCACCTGCGGCCGTTGCCACGGGCTGAGGTTCCTGGTGGCGCCCAATAGCGAGAGCGCACAGGCCTTCGAGTCCTACCAGGAGAGCGTGCACGGCCGGGCCGTCGAAAACGGCTCCGCCAAGGCCGCCGTCTGCACCGACTGCCACGGCACGCACCAGGTTCTGCCAGCCAACGACGACCAGTCGCCCATCTCGCGCTTCAACGTGCCCAAGACCTGCGGCAAGTGCCACACCGGCATTGCCTACACCTTCCAGGCCAGCGTGCACGGCCAGGGGCTGGCGCGCGGCAACCAGCTCTCGCCCTCCTGCACCGACTGCCACGGTATTCACTCCATCAAGGCGCACGTCGATCCCACTTCGCCCGTCGCCGAGCAGAACCTCTCGCGCTCCACCTGCGCGCGCTGTCACGAGGGCGTGCGCCTCTCGCAGGAGTTCGGCGTCGCCGGAAACCGCGTCTCCAGCTACATGGACAGCTACCACGGCATGGCGGCCCGCGGCGGTTCCGCGATCGTGGCCAACTGCGCAAGCTGTCATGGCGTGCACAACATCCTGCAATCGAGCGATCCGCGCTCGACCATCCATCGCGCCAACCTCGATGCCACCTGCGGCAAGTGCCACAAGGGCGTCACGCGGAAGTTCACCCAGACCAGGGTGCACCTGGATGCGGCCGCCAGCAAAGACATGGACTCGCTGGCCGTGCGCTGGGTGCGCTGGATCTACCTGGTGCTCATCTTCACCGTCATCGGCGCCATGTTCCTGCACAACGCAATTCTCTGGCGGGCCAAGGCGGTGGCGCGCCGTGCGGTGCAGAACCCGTTCATGGTGCGCATGACGGCCAGGCAACGCTGGCAGCACCTGATTCTGCTCCTCAGTTTCATCGTCCTGGTGATTACTGGCTTCGCGCTCAAATTCCCCACCTCGTGGCTGGCCGAAGCGCTGGCCATGGGCGAGCGCGTGCGCAGCATCGTGCACCGCGTGGCCGGCGTGGTGCTGATCGCCGCCGGCATCTATCACCTCTTCTATCTGGCCTCGACGCTCGAGGGAAGAAAGCTCCTCCGCGACCTGGCTCCCCAGACGAGGGACGCCTTCGACGCCATCGCAACCATGCGTTACTACCTGGGCCTGGGCGGCGAAAAACCCCGCTTTGGCCGCTTCAACTACGCCGAGAAGGCCGAGTATTGGGCCCTCGTTTGGGGCACCGCGCTGATGGGACTCACCGGCGTCATGCTCTGGGCCAAGGTCTGGGTGGGCAACCTCCTGGCCCGCTGGGCCGTCGACGTGGCCACCGCCATCCACTACTACGAGGCCATCCTCGCCACCCTCGCCATCCTCGTCTGGCACTTCTACCAGGTCTTCTTCGATCCCGATGTCTACCCCATGAACTGGGCGTGGTGGGACGGCAAAATGCCCGTCGAGCACTATCGCCACGAGCACGCCCTGGATACCGAGTCCCTACCCGAAAGCGGCGGCGCCCCGGCGCCTTCCAGCGGTTCCGGCCACGGCCCGAAATCCAGCCCGCCCGCCGAGTGAGCCGGCGGCGCAGGCGTGTGGGGCTGGCTGCAAATTCCTCGACGGTCCAGGGTGAGAGCCACGGCCTTGAGAGGGCAGGAC
>JBAVMZ010000139.1:0-6089 GCA_049690595.1 Occallatibacter sp.
CGCCCTTTCCTCGGCCATAACCACCTTCGACAACGTAGTTATGACACAGAAAAGACGGCCTTTCCAGCTATTTCCTTCGATCCCGACTCACCCAAATCGACAATCGGCCTGTGAGATATGCGGGCTAAGGTCTCTAAAGGAAGCTGGGTGCCCCTGGTCTGGATTTTCAGACCAGGGAGACCACGAACATCCATCGGCAATCAGCCAACCGGGAAATATGGGCGGAGAAGAGTCTTATAGCAGGTCCGTCGCCCAGTTCACGGTTCCGGGAAGATCGGTAACCTGGGCAAAGGCTTTGTCGTTGGTCACCAGCGTGGCGCCAACCGCAATGGCATGGGCGGCAATCTGCATGTCCATGTTTTCGAGCGTTTCGCCGGCAAGCTCCAGCTTGGCTCGCAGCTCGCCGTAGGCCTTCGCCTCGTCGCGACCCCACGGCAGCACCTTCACCGCCGCCAGAAACCACTCCATCCGCTCGCGCAGCGCCGTGGCTCCAGGCCTCTTCGCCAGGCCATAGCGAATCTCCGCATCGGTAATCACCGAGAGACAGACAACCTCGTTCTCGCCCAGATTGAGCATCCGCGCCCTGGCGGCCTTGGAATGGCCTTTGGCGATATAGCTCACCATGTTGGTGTCGAGCATATAGAGGACGTTCATAGTTCAGGCCGTCGCTGCGGCGGCATCTGGGCCCGGTCCGCGGGAGAAAGGAAATCCTCCGGCACGCCCAGTTCGTCGAGCGCGGCGAATATCTCATCAAGGCTGGCTGGCGCTTGCGAGAGGATCAGGTCGCCGTTCGCCGGGTCGCGGCGGATGTACACCTCGCTCGCGGAAAAGCGGAACTGCGCCGGGATGCGGACGGCCTGGCTCCGCCCGCTCATGAATACCTTTGCCTTTGCAAGACTTGCCATGGTCCGCCTCTGCTATGCAGCATGATATACCACAGAGCGGAAGTCAATCCAATCTGCCGGGAGGCCAACACCCCACACCGAAATCCGTGGCGTAGGAAGCCTCCGTCGCGACGCTCCTCGCCCTGTAAACTAGCCTCCATGAAGCGCACCTTCCTTGCCCTTTCCCTGCTGCTCCTCCCTGCCCTGACGCTTGCCCAGTCGTTCTCCGTCACCTTCCCCAAGGAGTTGAGCGCGCAGCCGCTCGATGGGCGCCTCTTGCTGGTGCTCTCGACCGACCCGAGCGACGAGCCGCGCAACCAGATCGACGACACGCCGAATACGCAGATGGTCTTTGGCGCCACCGTTGACGGGTGGAAGCCGGGCGAGGCGGCGGTGGTGGACGCAAGCGCGTGGGGTTACCCGGTGCGCAGCCTCAAGGACGTGCCGCCGGGCGAGTACTACGTGCAGGCGGTGCTGAACCGGTACGAGACCTTCCACCGCGGCGACGGCAAGACGGTGAAGATGCACATGGACCAGGGCGAGGGGCAGCACTGGAACTCGTCGCCGGGGAATCTCTACTCGAAACCGCGGAAGCTCACCGTCAAGCCCGGAGGCGCACCGATTGCGCTCGCGCTCACCGAGACGATTCCGCCCATCCCCGCGCCGGCGGACACGAAGTACATCCGTCACCTCCGCATTCAGAGCAAGGTGCTGACGAATTTCTGGGGGCGGCCGATGTTCCTCGGCGCGATCGTGCTGGTGCCCGAGGGCTTCGACGAGCACCCGGAGGCTCGCTTCCCGCTGATCCTCTCTCACGACCACTTCGCCAGCGACTTCGACGGCTTCCGCACCGCGCCGCCGGACCCGAATCTGAAGCCCGATTACAGCGAGCGCTTTCACCTTGCCGGCTACAACCGCATCCAGCAGGAGGAGGCCTACAAGTTCTATCAGCAGTGGACGGCGCCCGGTTTCCCGCGCGTGCTGATCGTCAAGATTCAGCACGCGAATCCCTTCTACGACGATTCCTACGCGGTGGACTCGGCCAACGTGGGGCCCTACGGCGAAGCGATTGAGACGGAATTGATTCCCGCGATCGAGAAGCAGTTCCGCGGCATCGGCCAAGGCTGGGCGCAGTTCACTTATGGCGGCTCGACGGGCGGGTGGGAGGCGCTGGCGGTGCAGCTCTTCTATCCCGATCACTATAACGGCGCCTTCGCCGCCTGCCCCGATCCGATCGACTTCCACGCCTACACGAACATCGACATCTACAACGACCCGAACGCCTTCTTCATCGAAGGCGCGCACAAGCGCGTGCCGCAACCGGCGATGCGCGACTACCTGGGCCACACGCTGATCACCACCGAGGACAACAACGCCTACGAGCTGGCGCTGGGAGACCACGGCCGATCGGGCGAAGCGTTCGACATCTGGCAGGCGGTCTACGGGCCGGTGGGCGAGGACGGCTATCCAAAGCCGATCTTCGACAAGGTGACCGGCGCGATCGACCACTCGGTGGCCGAGTACTGGCGCCAACACTACGATCTGGAAGCTCTGCTCGAACGCGACTGGGCGACGCTCGGCCCCAAGGTCGAGGGCAAGATCCACATCTACGTGGGCGCGGACGATACCTACTTTCTCAACAACGCAGTCTACCGCATGGAGGACTTCCTCAAGACGACGAAGAACCCGGCCTACGGCGGCGAGGTGACCTACGGTGAGCGCGCCGAGCACTGCTGGAACGGGGACCCCACTCTGCCCAACGCGTACTCGCGCCTGCACTACAACACGCAATACCTGCCCAAGATCCTCGAACGCATCCAGAAGACCGCGCCCGCGGGAGCGGACCTGAAGAGCTGGCGCTACTAGGTCTTTGGCCGTATGAAGTTGCACCCAACATGGGTACCCCAGGTCTCGACTCTGAGACCAGGGAAAGCTCGAACTCAATGTCCGCGTTCATTCGGTCGGCGACCCAGGCAGAGGAACAGTCTTCGGTTGTCACACGAACTTGTTTTGACACGCTTGGCAAGGTCCGCTATTCTCTGCCCATTTCCCCGCGGGCATCGTCCGCATGAGATACAGGAGGACAGGAAGACATGGCAAACGCAGCAGCAGGTGCGCAACTGGTCGCACTGGCGAAACAGCACATTGGCGAGAAATACGTCCTGGGTGTGCTCGTTCCCAAAAACAACCCCAACTGGCACGGACCCTGGGATTGCGCGGAGTTCGCCTCCTGGGTGGTATACCAGGCCACTGGCAGCCTCTACGGTTGCGCGAACGACACTGGCGATCCCTCGTCGGCGGACGCGTTTTCAGGATACTGGGAGCGCGATTCGCAGTCGCTGGGGCGGACGATATCGATAATGGAGGCCGCGCAGACGCCGGGTGCGGTGGTTCTGCGGTTTCCCGCGGCAGGCGCGACCGGCCACGTGGTGCTGTCGGATGGGAACGGCGGCACGGTGGAGGCGCACTCCTCGAAAGACGGGGTGGTCGCGCTCGCTCTGGCAAACCGGCGCTGGGACGGAGCGGTGCTGATTCCCTGGGTGGACTATACCCAGAATCCGCCAGTTCCGGTGGCTCCTCCAGCGACGCCCATCTATAGGCTGACCACGCCGCCAATGAGCGGACCGGCGGTGCTTGAGATTCAGAACGCGTTGAATGCGCTCGGCTTCGATCCGGGCATTGCGGATGACGTCTTCGGACCGCATACGCAGGCGGCGGTTGTCGCCTTCCAGCTCTCCAACGGGCTGACGCCCGACGGCGAGGTGGGCACTCAGACCGCCGCGGCCCTGGGAATCTCGCTCTAGTTCGGGTCCACCCTCAATCTGCGGGGTTCCGTCCGTGAGCGGAGATGATCTCGGCCGCTTTTTCCAGTGCGGCCTGGATGTTGGGCATCATGTTTTCCGCGCCGATGCGCTCGATGAAGCGGCTGCCACGGAGCAGCTTCGAAGGCTGCTGCATGGCGCCGCAGAGCAGCAGCGTGCGGCCCGACTCGCGCAGTCGTTTGGCGAATACCTCGATGGCGTGAATGCCGGTGGCGTCGATGGCCGTCATGTTGCGCAGACGCAGAATGACGATGGGCTGAAAGGCCTCGAGATTGGCCGTGGCCTCGACCAGCCGTTCCGTGGTGCCAAAGAGAAATGGACCGTGTATGCGCAGCAGCGTGACCCATGGCGGAATGATGCGCCCCTGTAGCGAGTGCGCCAGTCCATCGCGGATGTACTCGTCCGTGACGGGAACAACAGTAGTGGTCTCCGCAACGCGGTAGATGTAGAGCAGCGAGGCCAGCGCCAAACCGACGCCGACGGCCACAGTGAGGTCCGCGAAGACGGTGAGCGCAAAGGTGACCACCCAGACCGAGATGGCGGTGAAGTCGAGCGCGAGGATGGCGCCGATCTCGTGCCACTCGCCCATATTCCAGGCCACGATGAAGAGGATGCCGGCAAGGGTGGCAAGAGGAATGTAACTGGCCAGTGGCGCGGCGACAAGCAGGATGATCAGCAGTGTCACCGCGTGGATCATGCCGGCCATCGGCGTGCGCGCGCCTGAGCGGATGTTGGTGGCCGTGCGCGCGATGGCGCCGGTGGCGGGAATGCCGCCAAAGACCGGCGAGGCGATGTTGGCCAGCCCTTGCGCCATCAGCTCGACATTCGAATTATGGCGATCGCCGGTCATGCCGTCGGCTACCACGGCGGAGAGCATGCTTTCCAGCGCCGCCAGAATGGCCACGGTAAAGGCCGAGGGGATGAGCGGCAGAATGTGCTCGGCGTGGAAGTCGGGAATGGCGAAGGGCGGCAGGCCCTGGGGAATCCCGCCGAACTTGCTGCCAATGGTCTCGACCGGAAGATGGAAGAACGCGGCCACGGCGGTGCAGGCCAGCAGGGCGACGATGGAAGCGGGCACGCGCTTCGTGATGCGAGGAATAATAAGCAGGATGGCCAGCGTGCCCAGGCCCAGGCCGAGCGCCCAGGGGTTGAACGAGGCCGCGTGCGCGATGAGGAGTTTGATGCGCGGCAGGAACTCGCTGGGAACCGGCGGCGTGCGCAGGCCGAGGAAGTCCTTGATCTGTGTGGAGGCGATGAGGATGGCGATGCCGTTGGTGAAGCCAACCACGACCATGCGCGGGATGAAGCGCACCGCGGCGCCAAGCCCGGTGAGGCCCATGGCGACGAGGAGAATGCCGGCCATCAGCGTGACCATGGCCAGGCCAGGCATGCCGAAGCGCGCCACGATGCCAGCGACAATGACGACGAAGGCGCCGGTGGGTCCACCGATCTGGGTGCGCGAGCCTCCCAGCGCGGAGATGAGGAAGCCGGCGACGACCGCTGTGTAGATACCGGCCTGTGGCGTGACGCCGGAGGCGATGCCGAAGGCCATGGCCAGCGGCAGCGCCACCAGGCCCACCGTCACGCCGGCTACAAGATCGTGGAAGAACAGAGTAAGGGTGTACCCACGGAACAATGCGAACGACTTGGGGAGATTCTGCGGATTCAGCGCCATGACAGTCTCCTATGCCGCGCCCACCTTCTTTTGTGGGCCGCTCAAATGCGCGCCTGGCGTGCAACCGCCGGCGCAGCCGGTGAATCTTCCGCCAAGCCCTTGCGATAGACCAGCGCGGCGCGGCCCTGCGGATAGAAGTTCTCCTCGCGCCCCTGGCACTGGTAGCCGGCGCTCTCGTAGAGGCGGATCGCGGCGCCGTTCAGCGCATCCGTGTGCAGCCAGATAAAACTCGCGCCCGAGGCCCGGACCGAATCTTCCAGGCGCTGGAGCAGTTCCCTGCCGAGGCCGAGGCCGCGGGCATCCGGCGCCACCTCGATGGTCTCTATATAGGCGAAGCGCACGCCGCGGCGGCGGCGGGAGTTTACGGCCACGGCGAAGCCCGCCAGCCCGGACTCCCTGGCGGCGACCCAGACCGCCGCATCCGGCCGCGCCACAAGCGAGCGCATATAGCGCCGAGTGAAGCGCAGAGGCGGCTGAAAACAAAGCTCTTCGAGGGTGTAGAGCGCCTCGAAATCGGCGTCGGCGTAGGGGCGGAAGAGCATTCGGCTACTTTACGCCAAAGACAGGCAGGAGGGCCATCCCTCGGCGGGATGGCCCTCCTTGCGAAACAGCCGCTCTAGACCTTGGCTTCCAGGTCGCGGATGACCTGGAAGAAGCGCTCGTCCAGGCGGCGGTTGGTGGCGATGGCTTCCTTGATGGTGATGTCGG
>JBAVMZ010000140.1:0-7740 GCA_049690595.1 Occallatibacter sp.
GGCGCCTTCCGCGTGCGGCGGGGCCGGGCGGGAGGACGACCCAGGGCGGGACTGGAACGGGCGGCCGGGCCCGCGCTCCGGCTTGCGGGCGTCAAAGCGTGGGGCCGGCCGAACAGGTTCCTTGCCCAGCATGGCGGCTGTCTTCGGGCGGCGGGGCTTGAGCTTGCCCTCGGCGGCCAGGCGCAGCTGGTTGACCTCCTCGGCGGTCAGTTCGCGGAAGTTGCCCGGCTCCTGATCGAGCACGAGCGGGCCGTAGCCGACGCGCCGGATCTTCTCCACAAAGTGGCCGATCTCCTCGAACATCTTGCGCAGTTCGCGGTTGCGGCCCTCGATGAGGACGACCTCGAACCAGGGGTTGTCGCCGGCGCGGACCTGCTGGACGAGCGCCGGAGCCGTTTGCACCTTGCCTGAGCCGGGGCGGCCGCGGTGGATGGACATCCCCTGGCGCAGCAGGTCGAGCTCTTCCTCGGTGGGGTTGCCGGCAACCTTGACCAGGTAGGTCTTCTCCACGCCCGAGGCGGCGCGGGTGAGTTGGTTGGCCAGTTCGCCGTCGTTGGTGAAGACCAGCAGCCCCTCGCTGAGGTAATCGAGGCGGCCGACGGGGTAGAGCCGCTCGCTGGCCTTCTTGAAGAACTCCATCACCGTGGGGCGGCCCTCGGGATCGCTGACCGTGGTCACGTAGCCGCGGGGCTTGTTGAGCATGAAATAGCGGTGGCGCTCGGGTCCGTCGATCCTCTTGCCGTCGACGCGGATATGGTCGCGGGTGGGGTCGGCCTTGGCGCCGGGCGTGGTGACCACTTGCCCGTTGACCTGGATGCGGCCCTCGGCGATCAGCTCTTCGGCACGGCGGCGGCTGGCAATGCCGGCGGCGGCCAGAATCTTCTGCAGGCGGACCATCCGCACGGCCGGCGCAGCGCCGACTTCAGGCTCTTCGGCCTCGTCTTCTTCGACTTCCGGCTCCTCATTCTCTTCCTCGAGATCTTCGGGCTCGGGTTCCGGAGCATGGCGCGCGGGAGCTTCGTCGATTTCTGGCGCAGGCTCGGCGGCGGGCTTCTTTTTGGCAGTGGCTTTCCTGGCGGGCTTGGCCTTGGGTTCCGGCGCAGCTGGCTCAGCGGCAGGCTCGATGGACACGGCGGACTCGGGGGCGGGTTGAGCGGCTGCCTCGGGCTCGGGTTGCGGCTCGGCGGCGGCGGCCACTTTCGCGGCGCGCTTGCGGGGCTTCGCCGGCGCGGCATCGGGGGCGGCTTCCGGGACGGCTTCGGAGACGACCTCGGGAGTGGCTTCCGGAGGTGCTTCCACGGCTTCCGGCGCCGGCTCGGCGGCCATGCGCTTGCGGACCGGCCTGGCGGCAGGCGCCTCGACGGCAACGGCCTTTTGGGCGGCGGTCTTGCGGGCGCGGACCGGCTTGGTGGCGGGCTCGGGCGCCTGAGGCTCGAAGGTCACGGGCTCGATGATGAGCCCGGAAGCGGGAAGCTCGGAAGTGGCAGGCTGTTTACGCTTGGTTGCCATGGGGTTCCTCGGTTTCTGCCTGCGCGGCGGAGTGCGGTTGGGGAGAATCTTCCGAGCGGGGCGGCGCTTGGTCGAGAGGCTCGGGGGCGGTTTCGGACTCGGTTTCGGACTCGGTCTCAGGGGCGGGTCCGGCGTCGGAGTCTTCGCTGGCGGATTCGTCGAATTCGAGGGCTGGTTCGGCGCCTTTCCGCGGCGCGGACGCGGAGGCGGGGGCAAGTTCGGGCTCGTCCAGCTCGGTGGCGGCCATCTTCTCGAACTCCTCCATCGAAGGCAGTTCGTTCACGTCCTTGAGGCCGAAGCGGAGCAGGAACTCGCGGGTGGTCTTGTAGAGAATTGGACGTCCGATGACGGGCTTTCGGCCGGCGGTGGCGATCAGCTTGCGGGCCAGCAGCGAGCCGAGCACACCGGAGGACTCGACGCCGCGAATCTCGCTGACCTCGGGCGCCGTGACCGGCTGCTTGTAAGCCACCACGGCCAGGGTTTCCAGCGCGGGCAGCGAGAGCTTGAGCGCTGGCTTGAGGCTGCGCACAAAGGCGCGGACGGCGTCGTGACACTCCGGCTTGGTGGCCATGCGGTAACCGCCGGCGATCTCGCGAATCTCGATGCCGCGCTCGTCGGAGGCGTACTCGGCGATTAGCTCGTCGAGCAGGCCGCGCAGAATGCCGCGGACCTCGCGGTCGCGCAGGCGGGCCTTGCGGCGCTCGTCGGCTTCGGAGCCGGGCTCGGGGGGGGCGGTCTCCTCCGGCTCGGGCTCGTTCGTGGGCGGGTTCCACGGGCTGGGCTCGGGTTCGGCAGCCTCCGCATTGGAGCCTGGCTTGGGCGGAGTCCATGGCGCCGGCTCGGGCTCGGCAGCCTCCGCATTCGAGCCTGGCTTCGGCGGAGTCCAGGGGCTGGGCTCAGGCTCGGCCGCGAGCGACCGAGACACAAGGGGAAGCGGCCCGGCGGCCGGCGAGGAGACACGAGCCTGCTGCTCGGCCCCCCACGCGAGGGCTTCGTCGGCAAAAAGTGCGGCGAGCTGGGCCAGGGTGACCGGCTCCTCCGCGGCGTAAATGACAGCTTCCAGCTTGGCTTTCAGGCTCATTCCAATCGAGGTACCTCAAGTATGGTACCGGAAGTCAAGCCCGAGTGCGCATTTTGGCCGATTTCGGCGAAGAGGGAAATCGAGGAAGCAGCGGCGCCTTCTGATGAGCGGGCACAATCTTGGTGTGCCCCTTCGGGGCGCAATGCCGGGTTTGGCGGCTTTTCCAGGGCTGCCGCCCTAGGCTATTCTCGCGCCGCCCCGGGGCCTGTGCAGCCGCAGCTCGTTCCTTCCAGCGGTAACGCGACGTGGTGCGTCGGGCTGCCTCCTTCCAGCCTTGGGAGTTTCCGCCAGTCGAAGATGGGCATTCCACCGGGGAAGATCGCTCCGTGGGCGTTCCGCCGCCTGTGGCAGCCCGCGTTCTCCCGAGCGCCGGGTCAGTTCGGGTCCGCCCTGCCGGGTGAACCCAGAAAAAAGCCGCGCCCCGATCGAGGGCGCGGCTCCGGATTGGCTTCCGCTTCAGGGAATCTCCACCAGCTCCATCTGTCCGTCGCGCCTGCGGTGCAGCACAAAGAGATCGCCGCCCGGGTTGCGAAAGACCAGCAGATCGCGATCGCGGAACTCCGCCTCCTTCACCGCCTCCTCGACGCTCAGCGGCTTCAGCGCGATGGCCTCGGCGCTGGAGAGGATGTGCGGCTCGACTACGGTCTTGCCGGGCGGGAAGGAGTGCACGGCAATGGCCGCCCGGGGCCTGCTGCGGCGCTCGGGCTTCTCCTCCGGCGGCTCCTCGGGCTGCGCCGCGCGCGCCTTGGGCCGCGCCACCGGAGGCGCTGTCAGGACCTTCTCTTCCTTCGGCAACCGCTTGTTGCCCATCTTGCGGTCGCGGTTTCGGCGCGCCTGGTTCTCGGCGTGTTCGATGGCCTCTCTCAGCGCCGCGGACAGTTTGTCGCCCTTGCCGGCGGCCGCAATCGTCTGCAACCGGGCCTTGATCGTCACTTCGGCAATCTGCAGGTGCTTCTGCGCGCTGAAAACAACGCTGGCGCTCGCGGTTTTGCCCAGAATGCGGGCAATACGTTCCAGTCCTTCCTCGGCCTGCGTGCGCAGGGCCTTGGAAATCTTCACTTGCCTGGCGGTGAACTCCACTTCCATGGTAAGCCTCCGCTTCTTTTTTCCGGCGGCCATACGGCTCCGCCGGCCTGCTCCTCACACGACTAGGCGCCTGCCCGCGGCGTGCGGAAAAGGCAGGGGCCGCAGGTGCGGCGCCCCGGCACGGAGCGGGTGAGGCGTGTTCGCCTCGTGTAGAGCATACATCCTACTGGAATTCTCCCGAACCCGCAAAGGCGGGCGGTTGTCGCCCGGAGTTGCTCCGGAGGTTGAGGTCCTCCAGCGCCTTGGATCGCGCGAACTCAGGACGGCTGGTCGAGGACCAGGACCACGTGCAGGAACCGCGGCCCGTGCACGCCCTTGATGCGCGTCATCTCAATGTCCGCGGTGGCGCTGGGACCGGAGATCCAGGTGACCAGCGCCGGGGGCGCAAGGCACCTCTGGAAGTACTCGGGCAACGTCTCCACCACCTGGCTGGCCAGGAGCACGCAGACGTGCGTATCCGGGAGCAGCGAGAGCAGACGCCGGCCCTCGCGCGGCCCGTGATGCAGCACGATGGTCCCCGAGTCGGCGATTGCCGCCGAGGCAGCGGTCAGGACGCCATCGCAGTGCTCGATCTCGGCGGTGGGCAGCTCACGGTCGACGCGCCACTCGAAGCCGGCGTCGAGCCACTCTGCCGGCAACCCCTCCGGCGCGGCAAAGCGCCGCTTGCCGGTAGCCTTCAACTGGGCGGCGATGGCGGCGGGCAGCGCCGCAGGCGTGGTCGAGACCACCTCGGCGCCGTACTCGCGCAGACGGGCAACGAGGAGCGCAAGCCGGGCTTCCCGGTCGAGCGTTCCTGCGTGGTCGTAGGGCCTCGGCACCGCCTGGCAGGCCTCGGCGAGCCGCGCCGGGGCGCACGCCACGCCGCTGGTGGCCGCGCGCACCGCGGCCAGAACCGTTTCCCGCGATTGGGTTGCCGTGCTCATTGGGCCTCCTTTTTGCGTTTGGCCCACCACTCGTGGAAGTTCTCGCTAGGCAGCCCGCGCAGATCGCGGGTCTCGGTCCACCGGCCGCCCATCGAAGGCAGCCAGTGAATCCAACCGTCCCGGCGCGTGACCAGGCGCGCGCCGATGCGCCCCAGCCGCTGCGCCAGGTGGAAGCGGCGGGGCCCAGCAAAGAGGAAGTTGGCCACGCGCAGGCCCAGGTACATCGGATCAAAGAAGCGCCGCGCCTGGCCCCGCTCCTGGTGCGTCACCTGCGAGCGCAGTTCCAGCAGCACCTGGGGAATGTCGATCTTCACCGGGCAGACTTCGTAGCATGCGCCGCAGAGAGAGCTGGCGTAGGGCAGCGTTTGCGCGTAGTGAAGCTCCTGCAACTGCGGCGTCAGGATGGCGCCGATGGGGCCTGGATAGACCGAACCGTAAGCGTGGCCGCCGGTCTGGCGGTAGACCGGGCACGCGTTCATGCACGCCGCGCAGCGGATGCACTTCAGCGTTTGCCGCTCGATGGGCTTGCCAAGGATGCGCGAGCGGCCGTTGTCGAGCAGCACCACGTGGAAACGCTCGGGGCCGTCGCCCTTCACCGCGCCGGTCCAGAGCGAGGTGTAGGGGTTCATGCGCTCGCCGGTGGCCGAGCGCGCCAGCAACTGGAGAAAGACTTCGAGGTCGGCGAAGCGCGGCAGCACCTTCTCGATGCCTGCGAGGGTGATGAGCGTGCGCGGCAGCGTCAGGCACATGCGGCCGTTGCCTTCGGACTCGACCACCGAGACTGCGCCCGTCTCCGCAATGAGGTAATTGGCGCCTCCGATGGCGGTGGGAATGGTGAGGAACTTCTGGCGCAGATAGTTGCGCGCCGCGGTGGTCAGCTTCTCGGGATCGTCGGAGAGATCGGGCAGGCCCATCTTGCGCGCGAAGATCTCGCGCACCTGGCTGCGGTTCACATGCAGCGCCGGCACCACGATGTGCGAAGGCGGCTCGTCGCCGAGCTGCAGGATGATCTCGGCCAGATCGGTCTCGTATGCGCGCACGCCGTTGGCTTCGAGATAGGGGTTGAGCTGAATCTCGGCCGAGGTCATGGTCTTGATCTTGATGACCTCGCTGGCCTGCTCCTGGCGCAGGATTTCGAGAATAGTGCGGCGCGCTTCGTCGGCGTCCGCGGCCCAGTGCACCACGCCGCCGGCCGCCGTGCAGCGGGCTTCGAACTGCTCCAGATACGCGCCCAGGTTTTCGAGCACGTGCGTGCGGATGGCCGAGGCCGCGGCGCGCAGTTCCTGCCAGTCCTTCTTTTCCGCCACCAGCCGCGCTCGCTTGGCCTGGATGACGTCGATAGCGTGGCCCACGTTCTTGCGCAACTGCGGATTGCGCAAAACGTTCAACGCCGCCTTTGGAAACGGCAGCGCAAAGCGTGGATCGAGTTCGGCGTGCGGCTGCGCGTGCGGGTTCATCCCAGCACCTCCGCTGGAGCGGCCGCGGTGGCCGCCAGAATCTGCGCCATGTGGATGGTCTTCATGCCCGCGTACTGGCGGTGCATGGCGCCGCCCAGGTGCATCAGGCAACTGTTGTCGAGGCCGGTGAGGAACTCGGCCCTGGTCGCCAGCACGTCCTGGAGCTTGGCCGCCATCATCGCCGAGGAGACCTCGGAGTTCTTCACGCTGAAGGTGCCGCCGAATCCGCAGCAGCGGTCGGTGTTTTCGAGCTTGGCCAGGTCGAGCCCGCGCACGTTTGCCAGCAGGCGGTAAGGCCGGTCGCCCAGGTGCAGCGAACGCAGCCCGTGGCAGCTTGCATGATAGGCCACGCGATGTGGGAAGTACGCGCCCACATCCTCAACCTGCAGCTTGTCGACGAGAAACTCGCTCAGCTCGAAGATGCGCGGCAGGAGCGTCTCGAACTCCTTGCGCAAGCGCTCGTCGCCCAGCTCGGCGAAGATTGTCGGATACTGCTCGCGGATCATGGAGACGCACGACGACGAGGGAATCACCACCTGCTCGGCGTCGCGGTAGAGATAGACGAAGCGCCGCGCCTGCGAGAAGGCTTCGGGACGGAAGCCGGTGTTGGAGTGCATCTGCCCGCAGCAGGTTTGGCGCGGCTCGAATGCGACCTCGACGCCCAGCCGCTCCAGCAGCGCCACCACGGCGCGGCCCGTCTCCGGGTAGAGCGTGTCGTTGTAGCACGTGATAAACAGTGAGGCCCGCATGGCATTTTCCTCGGCTGCGGTTGCACTGGCGCGGCGGGATTACTTTGCCCCGATGGCCGCCATCACCGCGTCGGTCACCGATTTTACCAGCATCTCCACTTCGGCGTTCGGCGCTCGCCCTGGAGTGCCTTCGCAGGCGCTGGGAGAGAGTGCAATCGAGCCCGGCGTCTCCATGTCAGACAACTGGCACTCCTTCAGCCGCGCGGGATCGAGACGGGCATCGGGCAGGCCGAGACTCTTCTTGATGGCCAGCAAGTCCGAGCCCTTCTGCGGCGAGATGTAGGAGATGGGCGCGCCGAGTTGCGCGGCGATGGTCAGCGTCCAGCAGTAGGTCTCCAGCACCTCGGCGTACCACTCGGCGTGCGTCACCGTGTCTGCCCAGCAGACGATGCCGTGATTGGCGAGCAGCACCGTGTTGTGCTCCTTGACGAAGGGCAGCACGGTCTGCGCGAACCTGGCAGTGCCCGGCGTTTCGTAAGGCGAGATGGCGACCTTGCCCACGAAGACCTCGAACTCGGGAATCACCAGGTTGGGCGGGACGCGGCCGGTGATGGCGTAAGCTGTGGCATGAGGCGGATGGCAATGCACCACGGCCTTGGCCTGGGGCACCGACTTGTAGATTTCGAGATGCAGGAAGATCTCGCTCGTCCGGGCCTTGGCGCCCGCAATCTGGTTGCCTTCGAGATCGACTAGCGACAGGTCCTCGGGCGTAAGGTCGTACTTGCTCACCAGAGTGGGCGTGCAGATTACTTCGTTCGGGCCGATGCGATACGAGATGTTGCCGCCATTGCCGTCGACGAATTGGCGCAGCCACAGCTTCTTGCCGACGGCGCAGATCTCCCTCTTCACCGCTTCGGCTTCGGGCGTGGTGAAGAGGCGCGGATTGGGCGCGGGCCGGCCGCCGGAAGGCAGCGTGGCCGCGGCGGTCTCTTTGC
>JBAVMZ010000141.1:0-15490 GCA_049690595.1 Occallatibacter sp.
CCCCAGGTGCGGCGGATCGAAGCTGCCGCCGAAAAAGGCCACCCGCAAACCCGCTCTCAACTCCTCGCCCACCTCACCATGCTAATGCGATAGAGTCAAACCAGATACGATGCGCTATATAATTGCACTCCTTGCCCTGGCCGGCGCGGTGGTTTCCGGCCTCTCGCTCCGCGTCCACTACTCCACCGAAACCGAGCCGTGCTCGATCAACGAGGTCTGGGACTGCGGCATTGTCAACCACTCCAACTACGCCGAGATCGCCCACTTTCCCGTCGCCGCCATCGGCCTTGCCGGGTATCTTGTCCTGGGCGGCCTGGCCCTTGCGCGCCTGCGCTATCCGCTGCTTCTGGCTGCGCTGGCCGGCCTGGTCTTTGCCCTCCGGCTCACCTGGATCGAGCAGTTCGCCCTGCGCATCTGGTGCCTTTATTGTGTGATCTCGCAGTCGATCATCGCCGCGCTCACCCTGGCCGCACTGGGCTGGTTCACCGCCGAGTATCTCTCCCTCCGCCGCGCGCAGAAAGCCGCGTAACCGCGCCAGGCATCAAGCCGCCGGCGCACCCGTCGCCCGCCTCCCCTGGCTGAGCGCCGTCAACAACATCTTCAAAAGCCTGTGACCGGTGACGGCCGTCCCATTCGAGCACCGCTCCCGCTGATAAACTGGTGGGTGGCGATCTTCAAGAAGCAATACGCACGCTGGATGTACGACTGGGAAACCCGGCTGACCAACCGCGACGAGAATCGCGTCGTCCGGCCGCTCGAATGGGGCTTTGACTGGATCGAGCCCTTCCTTCAGGACCACGGAATGGCGCACGCGCTGCCCTCCGCCGAGGAGATGCGCGACGACGCCCGCGCCGAAGCCGCCATGGTCCGCATCAACCAGCTCCTCATCCGCGAAAGCGATGTCTTCTTCGGCTACAAGAAGCCCACGGACTTCCGCCTGGAAGAGCGCTATCCCGAGCTCTTCCCCACCAACGTCCGTCCGGAAACCCTGGCCCAGGACGCCGCGCTCAAGCAAAAGGCCGCCGAGGGCAAGCTCCCCAAGGCGCAGTTTCTCCGCTTCACCTCGCCCGAGCGCAGCCCCTATCCAGAGAACGACCTGGTCAACGCTCGCTGGTACCCGGCTCCCGAGCACAAGGACCCGAGCCGGCCGAAGCAGGCCATCGTCATCCTGCCGCAGTGGAACGCCGACGCCTTCAGCCACAACGCCCTCTGCACCATCTTCAACAAGTTCGGCGTCTCGGCCCTGCGCCTCTCCAAGCCCTACCACGACATTCGCCGGCCCGTGGAACTGGAGCGCTCCGACTACACCGTCTCGGCCAACATCGGCCGCACCCTCTCGGCCTGCCGCCAGGCCGTGGTCGATATCCGCTGCTGCATCGATTGGCTGGAAGAGCAGGGCTACGAGCAGTTCGGCGTCCTGGGCACCTCGCTTGGCTCCTGCTACGCATTCCTCGCCTCCACGCACGACAAGCGCATCCGCGTGAACGCTTTCAACCACGCCTCGACATCCTTCGGCGACGTCACCTGGGCCGGCCAGTCCACCCGCCACGTCCGCGCCGGCTTCGAGCAGGCGGGGCTCACCCAGGAGCGCCTCCGCGCCCTCTGGGGAGCCGTCAGCCCGGTCAACTACTACCAGAAGATCGTCAGCGAAGAGGCCGGCGGCCCGCAGAAGCGCGTCCTCGTCATCTATGCCAACTACGACCTGACCTTCCCCAAGGAGTACTCGCTCGAAGTGGTCAAGGCCTTCGGCGAGATCGGGCTAAACCACGAGGTCCGCATCCTGCCCTGTGGCCACTACACCACCGGCGAAACCCCCTACAAGTACATCGACGGCTGGTACATGGGCTCCTTCGTCTACCGCGCCTTCAAGGCCCTGCGGGAAGAAAAGGCCACTTTGCCGCAGGTGGCTCCCGCACAGGCCTCGGCAGAAACGATGGAAGAGGAAGTCTTCGGGCGGTAACAAGCCGGGTTCGGCGATATTCCAGTCCTGAAGATTTCGAGCGGTGCTCGCAGGGCCGTGTGCTATATCCTCATCTTGAAGTAAGGTGCCGCCGTCTGCTTGGTGAAAGGACAGAGGGCGCGGGGAGGCTTCCGTCTCTGGATGAATTTCAAACCTCAGCGAGTCCGCGATCCACTCCACAACCTGATTGAATTCCGCGCCAACGAGTTCGAGAACGCAATGTGGAGGGTGGTTCAGTCTCCCCAGTTCCAACGCCTCCGCCGCATCAAGCAACTTGGATTCTCCGAACTTGTCTATCCAGGCGCCACCCATACAAGATTCGCGCACAGCCTGGGCGTCTTTCACACTGCGCGAAAGCTGATGGGAGTGGTCGAAGAGGAGCTGCGAGGGGACATTGAGACTTCAAAGGAGAACACTGCGCTCGCGGCCGCGCTCGTCCATGATCTCGGTCACGGTCCCTATAGCCACGCCTTCGAGGAGGTTGGCAGGCGCCTGAGATTCGCGATGGCAGATCACGAGAAGGTTACGGACCGCCTGATTCGGGAGGGCGAAATACGCGAGGCGCTCAACATATTGGGCGGCGCATTTGCCTCGGATGTCGCAGACGTCATCAAGAAGTCCGGTCCGGCGAGTATTTACGGTGCCGTCGTTTCAAGCCAATTCGATGCTGACAGGCTCGATTATATGCAGCGCGATCGGCTGATGACGGGCACCCACCATGGAGCGATCGACTTTGATTGGCTGCTGTCAAACTTAAGGGTGGGGAAGGTGACTTATGGAGCAGACCGAGAGGCCGTGGGCGAGATTGAGACGTTTGTGCTCGGGCCAAAAGCAATCTACGCGGCCGAGACCTACCTTCTAGGTCTGTACCAGCTCTATACGACGGTCTATTTTCACAAGGCGACTCGTGGCGCGGAGAAGCTCTTCACCGAATTGTTGGTGAGGGTCATCGAACTTGCCCAGGACGGCTCGGCGGGTAAAACAGGACTGGGAGAGAATCATCCGCTCATACACTTTGCGAAGGACCCTGAGGCCCTGCGGTGCACGCTAGCGCTAGACGATGCCGTGATTGGTGGGGCGCTCTCGATGATGATCGATGCCGAGGACGCTTTAATCCGCGACTTCTCCAGGCGTCTGCGAGACCGAAAGCTGTTCAAATGCATCGACATTCGCGAAAGAATAGCCGAAGGGATTCGATCAAGAACCGAGAAGAAATCGCGGGACCCCAGGATTGCGAAACCCCACGATTTGCACGCAGGCACGACTAAACGGACAAATCCGGACAGAAAGGAGAAGCAAAGAATAGACGCGGTCGACAGAGCTTGCAAAGCAGCAGAAGAGCGTCTCCTTTTGTTCGCAGACGAAGACGCACAGGCAGTTCCCCGGATCCTTGTAGACACTGTAGAACGCTCAATTTACAGGCAATTCGAGGAGTCGAAGGGGCCGCTCAACCAAATCATGATGCGTCGCGGATTTGGCGACGACAAACCGATAGACGTTGCGTCGGTTTCCCAGGTGATCAATGCTATTGCGCCATTCAAGGCGCTTCGTGTATATATGATGGACGGCGATGAAAAGACGAAAGTCACAGTCGAGCAAATCATCGAAGAGGAGGCAAAGAGATGCCGGTGTTGAAGAGCAACAAGTCCATTGCGGACATGGCAGCCGACATCATCCGCGATGCCGGGGGGAGAGTTGTTGGAAGGACTCGTCTGCAGAAAATGGCCTACTTGCTTGAGATCTGCGGGCTTGGGTCTGGCTTTTCATTTGAGTATAGGCACTACGGTCCGTTTAGCGAGGAACTTGCAAATGCAATCGTGTCCGCGCAGATTACGGATTTGATTACCGAGGAAGAGCGCACGGCGTTGTGGGGAGGCTCCTATTCCATCTTCAAGGCTACATCGGAGTCTGGAAATCCCGATGTGAATGCAGCCCGAAAGCGGATTCTCGAGTTGGGGAAGGAAGCGAATCCGATTTCGCTGGAGCTTGCAGCGACCGCGGCCTTCCTGGCGATCGAGGGGGAACGCGACCCTTGGGAGGAGACCAAGAGGCGAAAGCCAGAAAAGGCTGACAAATGGTTGAGCAAGGCAAGGGTGCTCTATTCCGCTTTGAAATCGGTGGGGGGAACTCCTCAGGGGCTACCCGAAATTTAGTTTGCTCTTGAAGGTGGAAGGGCGTCGCTACCGCACTTCGTCCAAATGCATCCTCAGCAGTTTCGCCGGGTCCAGATACGCACCCTGCCAGCGCACGGCCCAGTGCAGGTGCGGGCCGGTGACGCGGCCGGTGGCCCCGCTCAGCCCCACCGGGTCGCCGGTCTTCACCCGCTGGCCTTCCTCGACATCGATCCGGCTCAGGTGCATCGAGATCGTAAAGAGCCCGAGCCCGTGGCCGATCACCACACAGTTGCCTTCGTAGTAAAGTCGGCGCGCCAGCACCACCGTGCCCGCGTTCCCCGCCTTCACCGGCGTCCCCGTGCCGGCGCGGAAATCCATTCCCTTGTGCACGCTGGCCAGTTTGCCGTTGAAGGTCCGCCGCGTGCCGAAGCTGTCGGTCGGCTCGGCCAGCACTGGCGCCCTGAAGTTCCCCGCCCACTCCCGCTGGGCCGCGCTCGCCGCAAAGACCCGCTCCTTCACCACGCGGTCGGCCTCAATCTGCTTCAGTTCCTCGGGTCCCGGCGAGACAAACTTCGGCTCGACCGTCAGCTTGCCCGTCCGGTAGTGCGCCGGGTGGATGGCGATCTGCTGGCTCAGGTCCGCGGCGCCGCCGGCCGTGCGGGCCGTGATGTGCAGCGTCGAGGGTCCGGCGGGGGCCTCGACATCCACACCGGCCAGCGCCGCCCACCCGCTCTGCGTCCGGAAGAAGAGAATCTTCCGCCCCAGCCACTCCCCGTCGACGGCAGTCGCGCCGGCCTCGCGTACCTCGATCAGCACCGGCGAACCCGCCTCGACCATGGCCGGCGTGAGCGAGACGCCGCTCTTCTCTGGCGTGAGCGCAGCGGCCGAGAGCGCCGCCAGCCCGCCCAGCAGTGCGAGGGCGGCCCAACGAACCCAGCGTCCGCTCACCGCGGGTGCGCAGCCTTCCACTGCGCCACCCGCTCCTGGATTGCCTCCAGCTCGTCGGCCGTGATGTGCTGGCCCACCATCTGACGGTTCGCGGCATACTGCGCCTGCCTCGGTCCGGGCACGGAGGCGGCCAGATCCAGCCAGTAGTAAGCCTCCACGTAGTTCTGCGCCACGCCCTGGCCGTACGAGTAGAGCACGCCCATGATCCCTTGCGACTCCGGGTCGCCCTGGTCCGCGGCCTTCAGATACCAGTACGCACCCTGCACCGGGTCGCGCGGAAAGCTCTTCCCCGCGCCGTCGCGGTAGAGCGCGCCCAGCGCCTTCTCGCCCTCGATGAAGCCCTGGTCGGCGGCCTTGCGGTACCAAGCGGCGGCCTGTTTCGCATCCTGCGGCACACCCTTGCCTGTTGCGTAGGCCTGGCCGAGCGCTACCTGCGCCGCCGGGTCCCCGGCAGTCGCCTTGGCAATCAGCGCCGGATCGGGAGCGGCCGCTGCAGCCGGAGCTTGTGCCCAGGCGCCGCCCGCCAGGGTGACCAGTCCGAGAGCGGCGATTTGTGCGAGCCGGATATGCATGGGACCTCGCCTGTTTACCGCAACAATAGCAGACCGGCGGTCCCTTCCAGAGGCCCCGCCCGCTCATAATGGAGCTAGAATCTACCTATGACTGACCGCATCGCCCTTTCCCTTGCCCAGGCCGACCCGGAAGTGGCCGCCGCCATCGACCGCGAAACCCTCCGCCAGCACGAGGGGCTGGAGATGATCGCCAGCGAGAACTTCGTCTCGGAAGCGGTACTCGAGGCCGCCGGCTCGGTCTTCACCAACAAATACGCCGAGGGCTACCCCGGTCGCCGCTACTACGGCGGCTGCGAGGAAGCCGACATCGTCGAGAACCTGGCCCGCGACCGCGCCAAGCAGATCTTCGGCGCCGAGCACGCCAACGTGCAGCCTCACTCCGGTTCGCAGGCCAACGCCTCGGCCTACGCCGCCGTCCTCCAGCCCGGCGACACCATCCTCGGCCTCGACCTCTCCCACGGCGGCCACCTCACCCACGGCCACAAGCTCAGCTTCAGCGGCAAGCTCTACCGCCCCACCTTCTACGGCGTGCGCAAGGACACAGAGCTCATCGACTACGACGAACTCGAGGCCATTGCCGAGCGCGAAAGGCCCAAGGTTCTCATCGGCGGCGGCTCGGCCTACCCCCGCCTCTGGAACTTCGCCCGCATGCGCCAGATTGCTGACAAGGTGGGCGCGGTCTATGTCTTCGACATGGCCCACATCGCCGGCCTCGTCGCCGGCGGCGTCCATCCCTCGCCCGTGCCCCACGCGCACATCACCACCACCACCACCCACAAGACTCTGCGCGGTCCCCGCGCCGGCCTCATCCTCTGCGGCAAGGACCTGGCTGCGGCCATCGACAAGGCGGTCTTCCCCGGCCAACAGGGCGGCCCGCTCGTCCACATTGTCGCCGCCAAGGCCGTGGCCTTCGGCGAGGCGCTCCGGCCCGAGTTCAAGACCTACGCGGCGCAGATCGTCATGAACGCCCAAGCGCTCGCCGCCGGGCTCAAGGAGGCCGGTTTCCGCATCGTCTCCGGCGGCACGGACAACCACCTGATGCTCGTCGATGTCTTTGAGAAGGGCATCCTCGGGTCCGAGGCGGAGCTCGCTCTCGGCAAGGCCGGCATCACCGTCAACAAGAACACCATCCCCTTCGACGTCAACCCGCCGCTCAAGCCCTCTGGCATCCGCATCGGCACGCCTGCCCTCACCACCCGCGGCATGAAGGAGCCCGAGATGCGCCAGATTGCCGCCTGGATTGCCCGCGCCCTCGATGCCCGCAACGACGACGCGGCCCTGGCTCGCATCCGTGGCGAGGTCAAGGAGCTGGCTGAGCGTTTCCCGCTCTACGGCTGGCGCCGCGCCCCGCAACCCGTCCACGCATGATCGCTACCCCGCTCAAACCCCGTCCCTGCCGCAGCTTCACCGCGCCAGGGACGGGTGGGCAGTCTCTCATTCCCCGCCGCACCCGTCCGATCCCTGACCACCGTACCCAGATCACTGACACTGATCACTGACCACTGATCACTGACCCCGCAACTTCCCCTACCAGCCCGTGTCCGATGTATCGTAGTCAAAATGACCTATCCGGGGTTCGGGGCAGCTGTAACTCTCCTGACGCCCTTGAGGGAATCCGAGGAGAACACGATGCGTTTCGCGAAGATAACTCTGGTTGCTCTGCTTGCGGCCTCTCTGCCGGTCTTGGCTCAACGCGGCGATCGCCACCCGTCGCCCCCAGCCCATGGCCCCAGCGAGTTCCACGGCACGCCCCACCCCGTGGAGCCGAACCGCAACTTCAAGGACAAGGAGGGCCACCCCAACGCCCCCCACGTCGACGGCAAGAAGTGGATCGGCCATGACACCGGCCGCGACGATGCTCGCTACCACGTGGATAACGCCTGGGCGCATGGCCGCTTTACCGGCGGCTTCGGACGCGATCACCGCTGGCGGCTCGAGGGCGGCCGTCCCGACCGCTTCTGGTTTCACGGCTGGTACTGGAGCGTCGCCCAGGCCGACATGATGTATTGCGACGGCTGGTTCTGGGACCGGGATGACATCGTGATCTATGAAGACCCCGACCATCCGGGCTGGTATCTGGCCTATAACGTCCGCCTCGGGACCTATGTCCATGTGATGTATCTGGGCGGCATGTAACCGGGCAGCCCTTACAGCGACCTTAAAAGGGGCGGGCCTCGCGGCCTGCCCTTTTCGTTCCCTCCCTTCGCCCGGCCCGCGTCGTTTACACTCCATCCGTACACTTCGCGAGGTCCTGCAATGAAGTCAGTCTCCTTCCGTTTGAAGCCAGTCTCGTTTCTCCCGCTCCTGGTCGTGTTCTTCGCGCTTCTCCCCGCCCTGGCTGCCTCCGATCCCATCGTGCTGACCGGCGCCGACCGCCGCCCCGCTCTCTCGCTCGACGGCGACTGGCACACCATCGTCGACCCCTACTTCAACGGCCTTTGGAGCTTCCACCACGAGGAGAAGAAGAACGGCTTCTTCCTCAACCGCAAGGCCCTGCCCGGCGATCCCTTCCCCACCGAGTACGACTTCTCGAAAGCGCCAACCCTCAAGGTTCCCGGCGACTGGAACACCCAGCGCGAATCGCTCTTCTACTACGAAGGCCCCATCTGGTACCAGCGCGACTTCACCTTCGACCCCAAGCCGCACACCCGCGTCTTTCTCCACGTCGGTGCGGCCAATTACAGGTCCTGGTTCTGGGTCAACGGCCAGAAAGCCTGCGAGCACGAGGGCGGTTACACCAGCTTCAACTGCGAAGTGACCGCGCTCGTCCACAGCGGCGCCAACTTTATCGTCGCCGCCGTCGACAACACCCGCCGCGAAGACCAGGTGCCGACGCTCGAAACCGACTGGTGGAACTACGGCGGGCTGCACCGCTCCGTCTCGCTGATCGAGGTGCCCGAGGCCTTCATCGATCTGTACGACGTGCATCTGGAGCGCACACCGGAGACAATACTCCAGCCTCATGGCAACGACTACGGCATCGTCGGTTCCATCAAGCTCCAGCACATTGAAGGCTGGGCGCACGTCATTGGCGGCAAGCCCGGCGACAAGGTTCAGGCGGAGATCCCCGAACTGCGCTCCACCGGCTCAGGCGTCGTCGATGCGGAAGGCCGCGCGAAATTCCTGCTCGTCGCCTCGGACCTCCAGCGCTGGTCCCCCGAGAACCCGAAGCTCTACGAGGTGAAGATCACCGCAGGTACAGATACCCTCACCGATCTAATCGGCTTTCGCACCGTCGAAACCCGCGGCTCGCAAATCCTCTTGAACGGCAAGCCCATCTTCCTGCGCGGGATCTCCATCCACGCCGAGGCCCCCTACCGCACCGGCCGCGCCAACACCACGAAAGACGCCGAGACGCTGCTCGGTTGGGCGAAGGAGCTGGGCTGCAATTACGTTCGGCTGGCGCACTATCCCCACGACGAGTCGATGCTCCGCGCCGCCGATCGCATGGGCCTGCTGGTCTGGAGCGAGAACCCGGTCTACTGGGCGCTCCAGTTTGACAACCCCAAGGTTCTTGTCAAAGCCGAACAGCAGCTCGACGAGGAGATCGGCACGAGCCGCAATCACGCCTCGATCATCCTCTGGTCGATGGCCAACGAGACGCCCTCGACCGAGGCCCGCACCCGCTTCATCCAAACGCTTGCCGCCCGCGCGCGCCAGCTCGACCCCACCCGCCTGATCACCGCCGCCCTTCTCGTCCGCGCCGAGGGCGCGACCAAGATCGTCGACGACAAGCTCGGCGAGGCCCTCGATGTGATCGGCGTCAACGAGTACATCGGCTGGTACGAGCAGCGCCCGGAGACGGCCGACATCACCAACTGGCGCATCGCCTACGACAAGCCGTTGATCGTCTCCGAGTTCGGCGGCGACGCGCGCTTCGGCCTCCACGGCCCCGAGACCGAGCGCTGGACCGAGGAGTACCAGGCCAGCATCTACCGCCATCAGTTCGGCATGTTGAACCGCATCCCGCAACTGCGTGGCATGAGCCCCTGGCTGCTGATGGACTTCCGCTCCCCCAACCGCCCACTCGTCGGCATCCAGGACGAGTTCAACCGCAAGGGACTCATCAGCGAACAAGGCCAGAAGAAGGCCGCCTTCTTCGTCCTCCAGAAGGCTTACAAAGAAGTGGCCGTTGGCAAGCCGGAGTGATCCTTCTCGCTCCAGACTGGGGAGACACGAGGATGCGGATTCAACAAGACCATGGGTCAGGATGAAACGCCTGGCATCCCTGCCGATCGCTGAAGACTCCGGCTTTCTCTTCAGCCAGAGTAAGTGGTCATCCCGTTTCCAGAAGACGCGCGCTGTCTTGGCGATTACGCAGTTCTTACAGCCGCACTCACGCGCCTCCACCGCCGGCTCCCGGCTCGTCAGCCGCTGGTGCGGTTGAAGGTTCATACAAAAGGAGGAAGCGGCCGCTCGGATTCGCCCTTGTTAATGGTGGAGGCTGCGGAAAAACTCGGAAAGAGCCGGCTTTGTAACAGGGCACGACTTCAGTCGTGCCGATAGAGCCAATAGAATCAACTGGGCTTGAGCCCCTGTGGGGTGGTTTTTTGGCATTTTCGCCATCCCTTTGGAGTTTTTCCGCAGCCTCATTGGTCGCCGGCGCTTCGGAGGCATCCCGGTAGCCCCGATGATTTAAATCCGGCGGCGAGAAACACACCCCAGCGGCGTCTGGTCCGCGCAGCAGGCAAGAACTCACAGGTTTCGCTGGTCTCCTCCAAAAGAGTGAAGAACCCGATTCCCTTTCGCGTATCTCTGCGCGGAGTGCCCCGGAGTTTGCTAATCTTAAGTTATGATGAACGATTCAATTCTTGCCCTAATCGATGCCGAGATTGCACGGCTTACGCAGGTTCGTTCCCTGCTCGCAGGTGTTGGCAAAGTCAGCGAGAAGCTGATTGCAACCAAGGCTGCCAAGATCGCCAAGGCTCCCGCGAAAGCGAAGAAGAAGAGAGTGCTGAGCCCCGAGGCTCGCAAGCGGATTGCCGAAGCGCAGCGCAAGCGCTGGGCAGCACAGAAGGACCAGAAGGCAAAGAGCTAAGAGCGCGACAGAGCTCTGTCCTTTTCCACTCTGCCGCAATAACACAGACCATGGGCCCCCCGCGCGCAGCCGGGAGAAGGAAGCACCGGTCTGTCCCGGCAGCGTCTCGGGTCACCGGAGAAGCTCTCCCGGTGATCGGTCGTGTACGTGTGCTTCTTACCAGGTCTCAACTGCCAGGATGCTGGGCGGGCCGGAGTGGCCCTGGATCACCTGCGTTTCAATCACAGCTTCCATGTTCAGTTGTTCCCAGTTGGCGGGCAGCTTGCTCAGCAGCGAGTCGAGATATTCGGGGTTATAGAGGATCTCTCCGGCTGCTTCGGTGCCTTCTTCCGAGATCCCGGCGGCAATGATCACCGGCTGGCCGGTGGTCGAGTCGTGAATGCGGGCCACGATGGCGTAGTCGCGCGAGAGCTTCTGGTAGGGCAGATCCCAGGCCGTGGCCCAGGTCGTCTCCTGTTTGCTCTTGCGGTCCACAATCAGCGCCACGCCATCCTTTGACTCAAATCCGAAGCGCAGCTTTTGGGTGATGCGCAGGGTCCAGATGTTGTCGAAGGCGCCGATCAGCACAATGGGCCCCTCGCGAAGTTGCGCAAAAGTGGCTTCCGAAGCCGGCACCACTCGAAAGGACTTGTGCTGCGTTTCCAGCGCTGCCGCCGTGCGCGTCAGCGTGATCACGTCGGCCAGCGCCAGGTGGCCCGAGTAGTGCAGCCGGAAGTAGAGCGGCACCGGCTCGGAGTTGTTCACCGGCGTATCGAAGGAGTTGATGGCGCCCACGTCCAGGTTCTTGGCCGGCTCGCCCAGGCAATAGGTGGCCGTGTTGGCGCCGGCCGTGATCGGCGCCCAGAAACGGTCGATGTTGCTCGGCGGCCTGTAGTCGCGGTACTGCTTGTAGCGCCAGCCCACGCCCATGCCCGCACCCGCCGCCATCAGCGTCAGAGCGGCCACCGCCCACCAGGGCATTCGATGGGGCGCCGCATGGGTCGATGCAGGCGGTGAAACCTCCGGCACGGGGAAAGGCGGGACGGCGGCGGCTGGCAACTCGGCCGCCGGGGCCGGCTCCGGCACCCGGAAGACGGGCACGTACGAGCCCGTGGGCAGTTCGATGACCACCTCTCCGTCGTGGGTCGAATCGTAATAGTACTGGCTCAGCCGCTTGCGCACTTCGCCTGCGGTAATGCGCACCACCGGGTCGGCATTTGCATCGTAGCTGGGCGACCGCCCGAAGACCTCGATCCCGATGCTCCGCTCTTTCAGCTCGCCGGCGTTGCCCTCCAGCGTCTGATCCACCGTGTAGGCCAGCAGTGCCGGGTACCGCTTGCTGTTGGCAAAGAGGGGATGCACCAGAAGCCGGTCGAGCTGCGCACGAACGGCAGCGGCCTCCGGAGCGGCAAACGCCTGCGGAGTGTCCAGCGCTGATTTCGGCGTGTTGCCCATCTGAAACTCCCCGCCCCCCGGCGGCTCCGGCACTACCCCCGCTTCAGCGCGCCTCCGGGGGGCTGCCTTGCCGGCCGGAGCCAAAACCGGGTGCACCCAGCTGCGCGTGTGCGGCAAATTCTCCCGATTCCCACAACTCGAAGGAGTACGTTTCACCGCATTGTGGAGAATCAATCCACCAGAAAACGTATCATACGTCCCTGAATTGAGCTTGTCCAGTCCGAATTAAACCGCATGGAATAAGTATCTTAGTGACGGTTCGATACCTGATACCCGATGGAACCTATCGAAGTTGCTTTCTTGACCATACTGTAAGACTCGGTCCAGAAGATGTGCTTAGAGCATCGTTCTGGCGGCAGGGAAATCCTCCGCTGTGAGTGTGCTGGACAGCCCATTTTCTTGTGATTGCGGCTCCTCGCCCCTCCGGTTGGCCAGACCTGGACTGTATCCAGGCGTAGCGTGACCGGGGGGCGCTTTTTTTGTAGGGCGCACTTTGCCCGGCATGATCGGAGAGCGCAGCACACCCTCCGGCCCTGCCTCGCATCGCCCTTTTCCTGGTCGCCTGTCCCAGGCCGCACGGCAAGGCAGAGAATCCCAGGACGATCTTCAGCCATAGAGAGGACCGAAGAGTCAGAATCATGCCACGAACTCGAACTTCCATTGCCAGGACGCTCTTTGCCTGCGCGCTGCCGTTGTTTGCCGCCGCGCTGATTGCCCAGAATGCCACTCTCACCCGCCAGCAGGTCCACGAGCGGGCTCAAGCGCTCCTCCGCCAGATGACCGTCGACGAGAAGGCCGGCCAGTTGACCCAAGTTTCCGGGGTAGAAATGCCCGGAATGGGCTCCGGCAAGCCCGACGATCTCATCGCCAAAGGCCAGGTCGGTTCCGTTCTCTGGCTGATCGATGTGAAAGAGATCAACCGCCTGCAGCACATTGCGGTCGAGAAGTCCCGCCTCCATATCCCCATCCTCTTCGGATTCGACGTGATTCACGGCTACCGGACCGTCTTCCCGGTGCCCCTGGCGATGGCTTCCAGTTGGGATCCCTCCGTCGAGGAGTCCGCCCAGCGGCTTGCCGGCCAGGATGCCCGCGCCGCCGGCATCCAGTGGACCTTTACCCCTATGGTCGATATCGCCCGCGACGCGCGCTGGGGCCGCATCGTCGAGGGCGCCGGCGAGGACCCTTACCTCGGCGCGGCCATGGCCCGGGCCCAGGTGCGTGGCTTCCAGGGGGCTGAGATCGGTCCCGATAGCGTCCTTGCCTGCGTCAAGCACTTCGCCGGCTACGGCGCTGCCGACGGTGGACGCGATTACGACTCCTCCTATATCCCCGAGGTGCTCTTCCGCAACGTCTACCTGGTCCCCTTCCATGCCGCCGAGCAGGCTGGAGCAGGCAGCTTCATGAGCGCCTATATGGACCTGAACGACGTGCCGGCCAGCGGCAACCACTGGTTGCTGACCGAAATCCTGCGCAAGGAGTGGGGCTTCAAGGGCTTTGTCGTCTCCGACGCCTTCGCCGTTGCCAGCCTCGAGACGCACGGATACGCCCGCGACCCTGAGGACGCCGCTCTGAAAGCCATCAAAGCCGGCCTCGACATGGACATGGCCAGCCTCACCTACAACCACAACCTGGCCAAACTCGTGGCCGCCGGCAAGGTCAGTGAGGCCGAACTCGACCAGGCTGTCCTCCCCATCATCGAGTCCAAGTACCTCCTCGGCCTCTTCGACCATCCCTATGTCGACGAGGCGAAGGTGGAAGCGGTGCTGAACCGGCCCGAGGGGCTGGCTCTCGAGCGCAAGGTCGCTGGCCGCTCCATGGTCCTCCTCAAGAACGAGAACCGCACTCTGCCGCTCTCCGCCAGGCTGAAGAAGGTGGCCGTCATCGGCCCACTCGCCGACTCCACCGCCGACATCGTGGGCGGCTGGACCGTGGAGGGGCTCTTCGGCGGCCCAAGCAAGAGCCACGCCGTCACCGTCCTCGCCGGCCTGAAGAACCGCCTCGGTCCGGATGCGCAGATCAGCTATGTCGCCGGGCCGGCGCCCTACCGCCAGTTCGCCTCGCCCTTCGATGCGCAGCTCGGCGGCAAGCCGCAGGTTCCGCCCACAGCGCAGGAGATCGCCGAGACGCTGGCCAAGGTGAAGGATGCCGCGGCCGCAGCCGACTTGGTTGTCGCCGTCCTCGGCGAGGGCGCCACGATGAGCTCGGAGGCCGCCTCGCGCGCCACGCTCGATCTGCCCGGCATCCAGGAGCAGATGCTCGAAGCCGCCGTGGCCTCGGGAAAGCCCGTCGTCCTGGTGCTCGAGAACGGCCGCCCGCTCGATATCCGCTGGGCCGCCGCCCACGTCCCCGCCATCCTCGAAACCTGGTTTCCCGGCACCGAGGGAGGCAATGCCGTGGCCGACGTGCTCTTCGGCGACGTGAATCCGGGCGGCAAGCTCCCCGTCAGTTGGCCCGGCGCCGCAGGACAGGAGCCGCTCTTCTACAACCACAACCTGACCCAGGAGCCCGAGGATCGGCCCGGCTTCACTTCCCGCTACTGGGATATGACTTCCAAGCCGCTCTATCCGTTCGGCTACGGCCTCAGCTATACCAGTTTTCACTTCGACAACCTGCGTTTGAGCGCCAGGAGCATCAAGGCCAGTGAATCGGCGACGGTTACTGTGGACGTGAGCAACACCGGCACAGTCACCGGCGACGCCGTGGCCCAGCTCTACATTCACCAGCGCGCCGGCTCCGCCTCCCGCCCGGTGCGTCAACTCAAGGGCTTCCGCCGCGTGGCTCTCAAGCCGGGCGAGAAACAGACGGTCAAGTTCATCCTGGGCCCCGACGAGCTGATGTTCTGGAGTCCGCAGACCAAGGTCTGGGCCGTCGAACCGGGAACCTTCGACGTGTGGGCCGGCGAGGACTCCACCGCCAGCCTGCACGCCGAACTGGCGGTGACCGAGTAACCCCAAGCAGTCCGTCCAGAAGCTCGAAAGAACGCAGGAGCCGCGCCCTCGGGCCCGGCTTCTGCGTTTGCAGCCGAATTCCCCTGACCTACCGTGCCGGCAATCCCAGAATCAGACGCACCAGCTCGGATTGGCGGTTCGTGCCGGTCTTGCGGAAGACCTGCTTCAGATGGAAGCGGGCGGTCTCAACCGAGATGCTCAGTTGTGTCGCGGCGCAGGCCAGGTCGCTGCCCTGGGCCAGCAGGTTGGTCAGGCGGCACTCGGCCGGCGTCAGTTGGTAAAGCCCGCACAGCGTCGCGTGCGGCGACTCCAGTGTGGCGTCCGGGTCGGAGAGAAAAACCAGCGCCACCGGGCGCTCGTCCAGCAGAATTGTGCTCGATCGAAAGGGCGTGACCACCAGCCGCAGCGGTCTGCGGGGCGGGCGCCGCTCCAGCAGCATCGCTCCGCCCGCCGCCGGGCTCCACAGCGGCCTGCTC
>JBAVMZ010000142.1:0-14945 GCA_049690595.1 Occallatibacter sp.
CAATATCGCTTTCCCGCTGAAAATGGCCAAGGTGCCACCGCAGCAGATTCGCGCCCGCGTCGATGAGGCGCTGGAAGATGTGCGGCTGAGCGGTTTTGCAACGCGCTTTCCGCACGAGTTGTCGGGCGGGCAACGTCAGCGCGTGGCCGTGGCGCGCGCGCTGGCGGGGTCGCCCTCGATCCTGCTGGCCGACGAGCCGACGGGCAACCTGGACTCAAAGAACGGCGAGGCGGTGATGCACCTGCTGGCCGATCTGCACCGCGAGGGCTCGACGATCTGCATGGTGACGCACGATCCGCGCTTCGCCAAGCACGCGCAGCGCGAGGTGCATCTCTTTGACGGCAAGGTGGTGAGCGAGCAGGAACTGAAGAAGCTGGAACAGGAAGTGGAGGCGTAGTCATGCTGTCGCGGGACCTGGTTTATGCGCTGCGCCAGTTGCGCAAGTCACCCGGCTTTACGCTCGTCGTGGTGTTGATTCTGGCGCTGGGCATCGGAGCGAATACAGCGGTCTTCAGCGTGATGAACGCGATCCTCTTGCGACTGCTCCCCGTGAGCCGTCCAGAGGGTCTTTCGTACGTGCGCATGCCCTACGGCGAACATAACCCGCCCGGGTCCGACAATACTGGAGATTGGAGCAGTTCTTTCTCCGAAGCCGCGTTCGAGGCGTTGCGCCAGCGCGGCGATGTCTTCGAGGAGTTGATCGCTTATGTTCCCCTCTCCGGCAGCGTGGCTGTGCGTCATGGAGAGCTGCCGGAAGAAGCTAGCGGCGAGGAAGTGAGCGGCAACTTTTTCTCCGGCGTGGCAGCGCGTCTAGAGCGCGGGCGCGGGTTCAGCCTGCAGGACGAAAAGAGCCACGCGCCGGTGGTAGTGCTCAGCTACGACTATTGGACTCGCAGTTACGCGCGCGATCCGTCCATTGTGGGGCAGACCCTCTACGTCAAGGGTATCCCCATGACAGTTGTGGGCGTGGCGGCAAACGGATTCAAAGGCATCGAACCGGCTAGCGCAACCGATTTCTGGATTCCTTTGCAGAATCGGCCTGAACTAACCGCATGGGGCTCGCCCGCGGAATTCCACACGCTCTACGGTTCCCCGAACTGGTGGTGCCTGCGAATGATGGCGCGTCTTCGCCCTGGCATTACGTCGATCCAGGCGCAACAGGCCCTCACTGGCAGCTTCAGCGAGGTGGTCAAACAGACCGTTGGTCCGTTCGATCCCAACCAGTGGAAGCCCCTGCTGGAGTTTGTGTCCGCGCGCGGCGTCGGTGGTTACAGCGAGCAGTACCGCGAGCCGCTAAGGATGCTCATGGGCCTGGTCGGACTGGTGCTCTTGATCGCCTGCACCAACGTGGCCATGATGGTGCAAGCACGCAACACGGTGCGGCAGCGTGAGTTCAGCCTGCGCCTGGCACTCGGGGCCGGTAGGGCAAACATCTTCCGGCAGCTGCTCGCGGAGAGTCTGCTGCTGGTCGCGGCCGGTGCGGCGCTCGGCTGGATCTTCGCGCTCTCGGCCACACGCATGCTGGCGAGGTGGTCGAAGATCGAAACCGGCCTCAGCCCGGATCGTAATGTTCTGGTCTTCACGCTACTGATCTCGGCGGCGGCCGCGCTCGCCTTTGGCCTCGTTCCTTTGTGGAGCGCCATGCGCGCCCCGGCCGCCGGCGTGCTGCGCGCAACCTCCACCAACACAACAACGAGCCGTAGCCGCGTTCTGGGCGGACGGATCGCGCTGGCCGGGCAGATCGCCATTTGCCTTGTACTGCTGATGGCCGCCGGGCTGCTGCTGCGTACGCTGCGCAACTATGCCACACAGAATCTGGGCATGCAGGCAAGAAGCTTGCTGGTCTTCGGCGTCACCCCACAAGGACAGACCGATACTCACCTCTTCTATCGCGCGCTGCTGGATCGTCTGCGCCAGGTTCCCGGTGTGGATTCTGTCTCCATGGCCGAAATGCGTCCCGGCACCGGATGGTCCAATAACAACGACAACCTTATCCTGGACGGCGTCCCGAGGCACGCGTGGCTGCGCTCGAACGATATCGGCGCTGGGTTCTTTCACACCATGGGCATCCCCGTTCTCGCTGGACGCGACTTCGCGGAATCCGACGGACAGAACACGCAGTTAGTTGCCTTGGTCAACGAGACCTTTGTAAAGGAATTTCTGGGCAACACCAATCCACTGGGCCATCTTCTGGGAGGTGGAAACTATCGCTTTACCATCGTCGGCGTGGTGCGCGACAACAAGTTCACCTCTGTGGACGAGGAGCCGATGCCAATGGCCTACTTCGACATGATGCAGGCGCCAACGCTGGGCGCCATGAATATCGAAGCGCGAACCCGCGGAGAGGCGATGGCGATGTTGCCGGAGCTGCGCAAGACCGTTGCCGCGCTCTATCCCAATGTGCCCATCGAAAAGCCGATGACCCAGCAGGAGCAGTTCGATGAGTCCTATGCGAAGCAGCGCATGTTTGCCGCTATGGGCGGATTCTTCGGCCTGGTGGCCGTGCTGCTGGTGGCCACAGGTCTCTACGGCACGCATTCGTTCCGGGTAAACCGCCGCACCGCCGAGATCGGCGTGCGCATGGCGCTGGGCGCGAGTCGTGGGCAGGTACTCGCAATGGTGATGCGGGAAAGTCTGTGGACGCTGGTTGCGGGGCTTGCCGCGGGAATTCCGCTCACCCTTCTTGCCGTGCGCCCGCTCAAATCCATGCTCTACCAATTGTCGTCTTTGGACCCGGTGAGCCTCGTTCTCGCGATCTTCGTCATGATCGTTGTCTCGGGCTGCGCCGCGTTTGCGCCCGCGCGCCGCGCCGCCACCATCGAACCGATGTTCGCGCTCAGATCGGAATAGGAGGATTTCGATGCTTTGGCAGGATCTGGTTTACGCGCTGCGCCAGTTGCGCAAGACTCCCGGCTTTACGCTGACCGTGGTGCTGACGCTGGCGTTGGGCATCGGCGCGCTGACCACGGTGGCTACGTGGACCAACGCGGTGATGTTCAACCCCTGGCCGCATGTCCAGCAGCCGCGCCAGATCCGCTTCATCTCGGCCACGGTGCTCGGATCGAACGGCTACTCGGTCAATTACCGCCAGTTCGAGTTCGTGCGCGAACAGGGGCGCAGTTTCTCCGATGCCGCGGCGTTCAATCTCACCCAGATCAGCCTGGCGGCCGAGGGCGGCGAAGCGCGCGCCCTCTGGGCCGACGAGGTCTCCTCCGGGTTCTTCCGCCTTCTCGGACTCGAGCCCGAACTGGGCCGTTTCTTCGATCCCACGGCTTCGGATCGCGCCTTCGGGCAGCACGACGAGATCGTTCTCTCCGACGCGCTCTGGCGCTCGCGCTTCAACGCCGACCGCTCCATCGTCGGCCGCACGGTTGCCGTCAACCGTCACCTGTTCACCGTTGTTGGAGTGGCCCCGGCGGGCTTTGCCGGCATCTACGGCGGCATGGCGGAGTCGGCATGGATACCGCTCTCGGCCACGCGTTCGCTCTCGGCCGACACGCCCGCCGATCCGCTGGCCCATCGTGGTTTGCAGGTGGTGGTGCGGCAGCGTGCGGGGAGCTCCGATCGCCTTGCGGCCACCGAGCTTCACCAACTCGCGCGCAGCTTCGCCGCCCAGCACCCGGAGGACAACCTGAACGGCTGGGATCTGAATCTGGACGACGCGGCGCACTTCCAGCGCGGCATGTTCGGTCTGATTGGCGAGCAGTTGCCGGTGCTCTACGGCGCCTCGCTGCTGCTGATGATTCTGGTGTCGATCAACATCGCCTCGTTGCTGGGCCAGCACGCCGCGCGCCGCCGCCGCGAGGTGGCCATCCGCACCGCGCTCGGCGCTCCCATGCGCCGCATTGCCGCGCAATTCTTTATCGAGACGGCGATGTTGGCCGCAGCCGGCGCCTTTTGCGGCTGGCTGGCCTCGATGGCCCTGTCGCGCGCGCTCTACGTGCTGCTGCCCAACTTCGGCCTGACGCTGGTCTTCAATCTCGAAAGCGATCCGGGGATTCTGGCTTTTGTGGCCGCGGTCGCCGTGCTGGTAACGCTGGTCTGCGGCATGGCGCCGGTCCGCCAGTCACTGCGCACTTCGCAGAAAGACGCCATCAGCTCCGGCGGAGCCGCGGTGGTGGGCGCCGGGCGCAAACAGATTGGGCGCCGGGTTGTGCTGGGCCTGCAACTCGCCATCTGCTTCGTGGTGCTGGTCTGCTGCGGCCTGATGACGCGCACGGCGCTGAACATTCTTTCGCGCCCCATTGGCTTCGACCGCTCGAACTGCCTGACGGCGGAAGTGAATTTCTCGCGTGCCGGCTTGAAGGGCGACCAGCCGCAGCAGTTCCGCAACGCGCTCATCGAGCGCCTGCGCGCGCTGCCCGGAGTAACAGGCGTCACTTATAGCTCGCACCTGCCCATGGGCGACGAAGGCTCCGGCAACACGCAGGACTTCGCCGTTGCCGGCTACGCGCCCGCCAAGGGCGAGGACATGGAGATCATTACCGACTTCGAAGGGCCCGACTTCTTCCGCACCATGGGCATCGCTCTCTTGCGTGGCCGCGACTTCCTCGCGAGCGACAACACGCAGTCCACGCCCGTAGCCATCGTCAACGAGACCATGGCGCGCAAGTACTGGCCCAATGGCGACGCGCTGGGCCACAGCGTCACCTACAACAAGAAGGCCTGGCAGGTTGTGGGCATTGTGCCGGAGTTCATGTATCACGATCCCTCGAACACCGATCCGACGCCGCTGCTTTTCCTGCCGATCGCGCAGACCGGATTTGCCAGCTATACGCAGTTCGCCGTGCGCGCGCGCAGCGATGCCATGGCGCTGGCGCCTCAATTCCGCCAGGCGGTCGCGAACCTCGATCGCGGTCTTCCACTCGAAAATTTGCGCAGCTACGACGAGGTCACCGGCGACATGTACCAGATGTCGCGCGTACCCGCGGAACTGCTGGTGGTCTACGCGCTGGCGAGTCTTCTGGTGGCGATGCTCGGCCTCTACGCAGTCACGGCTTCCGCCGTGGTCGAGCGCCAGCGCGAGTTCGCGCTGCGCATGGCTCTGGGCTCCACGCGCACCGGCATCTTCCGGCTGGTGCTGAGTGGCACGATGAGCGTGCTGGCAATCGGGCTCGTTGCCGGCGGGCTGGGTTGCTATGGGGCCGTGCGCCTGCTGCGCTCGATGCTCTTCGGGGTGGCGGCTTTCGATCCGCTCACCTACTCGCTGGCCGCGGCGGCCCTGCTGGCCACCATTCTTCTCGCCGGTCTGGGGCCGGCGCGCCGCGCTGCCCTGACTGACCCCATGCAGGCGCTGCGCACCGAATAGGAGGCCAGGAATGCAATTGCTACTCCAGGATTTTCGCTACGCGGTGCGCCAGTTGCGCAAGTCGCCCGGATTCACGCTGACGGCGGTGCTCACGCTGGCTCTCGGCATCGGCGCCAACTCGACCATCGCCAGTTGGATCCGCTCCACCCTCTTCGACCCCATCCCCGGCGCGGCGCACACCGGCCGGATGATCACCGTCATGCGCGGGGACCGGAGCGACCACCCCACGCCGCCGTTCTCCTATCCGGACTACGCCGATCTTCGCGACGCCACAAAGACCCTCGACGGGCTGCTGGCCTATCACGACGACTTCATGGCCATCACCGGCTCGGGCAGACCGCAGCGCATCTACGGCGCGCTCACCTCGGCCAACTACTTTGAGGTTCTCGGCGTCCGGCCCATCCTCGGCCGCTCGGTGGCGGCTTCCGCCCAGAACGAGCGCGCCGAAGTTGCCGAGGCCGTTCTGGGCTACGACCTGTGGCAGAGCCGCTTCGCCGGCGATCCGCAAATCGTCGGTAAGACCGTTGAGATCAATCTCCATCCCTACACCGTGGTGGGCGTGGCGCCCAAGGGCTTTCACGGATGCAAGAGCGGGCTGCGCGCCGAGATCTGGATTCCTCTTGGCATGGCTCGCCAGGTCTGGGGTTGGAACCGGGATATGATCGCGGATCGCGGCATCTCGTGGCTTCAGATCCTGGGCGTCATGAAGCCGGGAGTCAACAGCCGCCAGGTGGACAACGAGTTCGGCCTGCTGATGCAGCGCATCGTCGACCACTACCCAACCACGCACCAGGACGCCAACCAGATTTCCACCGATCCGCTCTGGCGCTCTCCCTTCGGCGCCAACGTCTACCTGGCCGGAACGCTGCCGATTCTGCTGGCGCTGGCCGCGGTGCTGCTGATCCTGGCCTGCGCCAACGTGGCCAACCTGCTGCTGGTGCGCTCGGTGGCCCGCCGCCGCGAGTTCGCCATCCGCCTCTCGATGGGCGCAAGCCGCTGGCGTCTGGTCCGCCAACTCATGATCGAAAACCTCCTCGTCGCCCTGGGCGGCGGTGTCTTTGCGGCCGTCGGTACCGTGTGGACGGCGCGCTCGCTGGCCGCTTTCCTGCCCTCCACCACGCTCCCCCTCGCCATCGAGGGGAACCTGGACGGCTCGGTGCTCGCGGCCATTCTGGTGGTCTCCTTGCTAACCGCGCTGGTCTCCGGCTTCGTGCCGGCGCTGCGCTCTTCCGCCCTGGCTCCCATCACGGTGCTGAAAGACGAGGCGCTGAACACCTCCGGCGGCCTGCACAAATCGCGGCTGGCCGCGGGCCTGGTCATCGCGCAGGTTGCGCTCTCGCTGCTGCTGCTGGCCTGCGCGGGGCTCTTTGTGCGCAGTCTGGACAAGGCGCAGAAGGCCAACCCGGGCTTCGATCCCAACCACATGCTGGTGGCCGCATTCGACCTGACCCCAATGGGCTACTCCGACGCGGCAGGCATCGAGTTCGAGCGCCAACTCGTCGAGCGGATCCGGCGGTTGCCCGGCGTCGAGTCCGCCACACTGGCCGATTTTTCCCCGCTCAGCTTCACCATCCACTCCGATGGAGTGATGCCCGAAGGCTACGTGCCGCACCTGCACGAGACCGTCGAGGCCGACCGCGGCAGTGTGGGACCGGGCTACCTGCACACCCTGCGGACTCCACTGCTTGCCGGGCGCGAGTTCACCAATCAGGACACCGCCACGGCCGATCCGGTGGTCATCGTCAACCAGACGTTCGTCGATCGATTCTGGCCCGGCCAGAACGCCATCGGCAAGCACCTCCTCGCAGGCCTCGGTCACTACACCGTGGTCGGCGTGGCCGCCAACGGAAAGTACCGGCGACTGACCTACGACGTGGCGCCGCTGGTGCTGATGCCCCTGATGCAGCGCTATCAGAGCGAAGTGATCCTCCAGGTGCGCACGCGCGGCGAACCGCTTGATCTCACCTCGGCGGTCGAGGCCACCGTCGCCAGCCTCAATCCCGACCTGCCGCTCTTCAATATCGCCACCATGCGCGAATCCATGCAGATGGGAAGCGTCTTCGAGCGCATTGTGGTGGTCTTCGCCGGCTCCTTCGGCCTGCTGGCGCTCGTCCTTGCGGTGGTGGGAATCTACGGCGTGGTCTCGTACACCACACGCCAGCGCACCCACGAGATCGGCATCCGCATGGCGCTCGGCGCCAGCAAGGCGGATGTCTTCAACCAGGTGGTGGGCCAAGGCCTGCGCCTTACCCTCGCCGGACTCGCCGTGGGGATTGCGATGTCGCTGGTTCTTACCCGCTTCCTGCGCGGCATGCTCTTTGGGGTGACCACCTCCGACTGGCCCACCTTCGCCACCGTCGCCGCTGCCCTTTGCCTGGTTGCCCTGGCCGCGTGCTTCATCCCGGCCAGCCGCGCCGCTTCCGTTGAACCCATGCAGGCACTGCGCACGGAATAACTGACTGGTCTTCATCCTCAGGGGAGGACGCAATGAACACGCTACTGCACGACATTCGCTACGCGCTCCGCCAGCTTCGCAAGTCGCCCGGTTTCACCTTGACCGCGGTGCTCACGCTGGCCTTCGGCATCGGGGCCACTACGGCGATCTTCACGCTGATTCACGGCATTCTGCTGCGTTCGTTGCCGGTCGCCAATCCCGCGCAACTCTACCGCATCGGCGATACGAACGATTGCTGCGTTGACAGCGGATTCCAGAACAGCAACGGCGACTTCTCGATCTTTTCCTACGACCTCTATCTCCACCTGAAGAACGCGGCTCCAGAGTTCGAGCAACTCGCCGCTGTAGAGGCGGGGATGGGAAGCTACAGCGTGCGCCGTGGGGAGGCACAGGCAAACTCTCTGCGCGGCGAGTTCGTTTCCGGCAACTACTTTGCCGCGCTGGGTCTGGGCGCATATGCAGGCCGCGTCTTCGGCGAAAGCGACGACCGGATGGGCGCACCCCCTGTCGCGGTGCTGAGCTATGGCGCTTGGCAAACCGAGTTCGGCGGCGATCCGTCGATTGTCGACGCCACCATTTCCATCCAAACCAAGCCGTTCACCATCGTCGGCATCGCGCCGCCGGGCTTCTACGGCGACCGTCTCTCGGCAGCGCCCCCGGCTCTCTGGATGCCGCTCTCGACCGAGCCTCTTATTCACGGAGGCGAGCAGACCGCACTTCTGCATCGCGCCGACTCGAACTGGCTTTATCCGCTAGGGCGCGTGCGCGCGGGTGCCAATGTTGACGCCTTGCAGAGCAAGCTCTCGACAGTGTTGCGCCAGTGGCTGACTACGCTTCCGAGCTACACCGAGAACGGCCGGTCGGCGGAGATTCCCAAGCAGCACGTGGTGCTCGAAGCCGCCGGCGGAGGGATTCAGAACATGCAGCGGAATGCCGGCAACGCGCTCAGGATCCTGATGACCCTGGCCGCGGTCATTCTGCTGATCGCCTGCGCGAACGTCGCCAATCTGATGCTGGCGCGGGGCACAGGCCGTCGCGGCGAAATTGCCGTGCGTGTGGCTCTGGGCGCTGGGCGGACCCGTGTCATGCGCCAGATCGTCACCGAAAGCGTCCTGCTGAGTTCGATGGGCGGCCTGGCCGGGTTGGCCGTCGCCTATGGCGGCGCACGCCTGATCCTGGCCCTCGCATATTCCGGAGCAAAGGACTGGCCCATCAGTTCCAGCCCTTCGCTGCCGGTGCTGGGTTTCGCTTTCCTCGTATCGGTGCTAACAGGCCTGCTTTTCGGCCTTGCGCCGGCGGTGATCTCATCCCGTCGACAGCCGGCCGACGTACTGCGCGGCTCGAACCGGGGCGACGGCGCCGCCCGCGACCGCTCCCTGCTGCCGCAGAAATCGCTGGTCGCGCTGCAGGCCGCGCTCTCGCTGGCGCTGTTGGCTGTGGCCATGCTCATCACCCGTTCGCTGATCAACCTCGAACGCCAGGACCTGGGAATCGCCACGGCGAATCGCTATGTGTTCGAAATGGACCCGTCCGGCGCCGGTTACACTCTCGACCGCTTGCCTTCGCTCTACCGCCAGATCGAGGATCGTTTCTCCACGCTGCCCGGTGTGGACAACGCAGGGTATGCCCTCCTTACACCGCTCAGCGATGATTGGGGCGATTGCGTGGTTCCGCAGGGACATTCGGCCCCGGGGCGGAACGACGATTGCGGCTCCGCGTGGAACCGCGCCAGCACGCATCTTCTCGACTCCATCGGCGTGCCCATCGTGCAAGGCCGCGGATTCAACGGCCAGGATACGGCCGCTTCTCCTTTGGTCGCAATCGTGAATGAGGCCTTCGCCAGGAAGTTCTTCCCGAATCAGGATCCGATTGGCAAGCACTTCGGCCTCGAAGATCCGCGCTACTCCAGCAGTTTTGAGATTGTCGGGATCTTCCGCGACTTCAAAACCAATCCGCGCGATCCCGCCGATCCCTTGTTTCTCCGCCCCTTCTCGCAGCAATTCACCGGGTACAAGGAATCGGCAAGCATCTCGGCGGAGAATCGCTCCGAGTTTGCCGGAGCGATGGTGATCCGTTTCAAGCGGCCCGAGCCGAACGCCGAGACGCTGATTCGCCGCACAATGGCCGGCATCGATCCCAACCTGACCGTCACTGGTCTCCGCACGATGGAGATGCAGGTGGAGGACAACTATGGAATGTACCGGCTGATGTCGCGGCTCACCGGACTCTTCGGCATTCTGGCGTTGATGCTCGCATCGGTCGGCCTGTACGGCGTTACATCGTACTGCGTAGCCAGCCGAAGAGGCGAAATCGGCATCCGCATGGCGCTGGGCGCCACGCGTGGCAGCGTGGTCAACATGGTGATGTGTGGCGCGTTCTGGCAGGTTCTCATCGGCCTCGCGCTGGGCATCCCAGCGGCAATTCTGGCAGGCCGCCTGCTTGCCAGCGAGCTCTACGAGGTGAGCGCCTACGATCCTCTGGTGTTGGCCGGCGCCACACTGCTGCTCGGGCTTTGTGCTGCCGCGGCAGGCCTCATCCCCGCGCGCCGCGCCGCCTCCGTTGAACCCATGCAGGCTTTGAGAACCGAGTAGAAGCAAAGGAGCCAATGCCGATGACAAACCTATTTCAGGACATTCGCTACGCACTCCGCCAGCTTCGCAAGTCGCCGGGCTTCACGCTGACCGCGGTGCTCACGCTGGCGCTGACCGTTGGCGTGGCGACGGCGGTTTTCTGCGTCATCGACGCTGTGATTCTCAGCCCGCTTCCCTACGCGCATCCGGAGAAGATCGTCAGCATTGAAAGCCTCAGCCAGAGCGGCTACAGCCAGCCGGCCTCTTGGCCGAGCTATCAGGACGAGCGCGCGCAGACCACGGGCTTCAGCGCACTGGCGGCTTATGCCGACTTTTTCAAAGTGACGATGGAGACGCCGCAGGCCGGCGCTGTGGCTCTGGACGGCGTACAGGGAACCGACAATTTCTTCGATGTCTTCGGCGTGCGTCCCCTGCTGGGACGTACTTTTCTTCCGGGCGAGGAATTGGAGGGCAGGAACGATATTGCGGTATTGAGTTACGATGTCTGGCTAAGTTACTTTGGCGGCGACCGCGATGTTGTCAACAAGGCCGTGAAAATGAACGGCAAGAGCTTCACCGTGATTGGCGTGATGCCGGCCGGTTTTCGTTTTCCGGTGGCGATGCACAACGCAGTTTATCTTCCCTTGCACATCGATCAGAGCTGGATGAAGCGCCGCGGAACCCACTGGCTGCGCAGAGTTGGGCGCGTGAAAGACGGCGTCGGCATTGCGCAGGCGCAGGCCGATCTGGGGCAGGTGCTCAACAATCTGGGCCGGGCTTATCCGGACTCCGATGCCGGACGCACGGTGAGTCTGCCGCTGCTGTCGAATGCGGTTACGACCAAGAGCAAAGGTCCGCTGTGGACGCTGCTGGCGGCGGTGCTGGCGGTTCTTGCCATCGGCTGCGTGAATGTGGCCGGACTGCTGCTGGCGCGCGGTGTGAAGCGCGAGCGCGAGATGGCGATGCGCGTGGCCATCGGCGCGGGCCGGGCGCGGCTGATTCGCCAGTTGCTCACGGAAGCAATCCTGCTGGCGCTGATTGGCGGCGCCGGCGGCGCGGCAATGGCGTTTGTTCTGCTGGATGGGATGCGCGCGTTTCTCGTCAAGGCGCTGGCGCGCGGCGCCGACATTCATCTGAATTGGACGGTCCTGGCCGCGGCGATTGCCGCCGCCGCCCTCTCCAGTCTTGCGGCATCGCTCTATCCCGCACTGTGTCTGTCGAGCATCGATCCAAATCGTGCGTTGAAGTCCGGCGGCAGCGCGGGAACGCAGCGCGGCCAGTATCGTCTGCGTTCCGGCTTTGTGATTGCGCAGGTGGCGCTCACGCTGGTTCTGCTGGTGGTGGCCGGAATGCTGATTCGCGTGGTAACGCGCTATCGCCATACCGATCTGGGCTTCGATCCTTCGCACCTCCTCTCTGTCAAGCTCGATATCTCCCGTCCGCGCTACCGGAATCGCGATGTGCTGACCGGCTTCTACAAGCCGCTCGAAGAGCGCGTCCGTCATCTGCCCGGCGTCGAGGCGGCGGGATTGATCAATATGCTTCCTATCGAAAGCTGGGGAAGCAACTCCGATATCCACATCGCCGGTCAGCCGCCCAACGCGCCCAATGAAGTTGTACTGGCGGAGAGCCGCTTTGTCAGCAGCGGTTACTTCGATGCGATGGGCATTCCGCTGCATCGCGGACGCATGCTCTCGCCAGGCATCGACACTCCGCATCCCTACGGCATCGTAGTGGTGAACGACGCATTCGTCCGCGAGTTCATTCCCGCGGGACTCGATCCTACGGCGCAGCGCATTGACGATGCGCCCACGCCGGAGCAGTGGACGCAGATCGCCGGAGTGACGGGGAATATTCGCCAGGACATTCGTCAGGCGCCGATAGCCGAGCGCGACTGGCTGATGGACGAGATCGCCGTCGAGGACCGGGCGGACACGTTTGCCGGCATGACGCTGCTGGTGCGCACCGCGGGCGACCCCAGGCAGGCAATACCGGCAGTGCGCTCCATCGTGCAGGAACTGGATCCGACGGTTCCATTCGAGGAGCCAAGAACGATGACCGAAGTCGTCTCTGAAACGCTGATCTTCGAGCGCATGGAGGGATGGCTGTTCGGCATCTTCTCCGGTCTCGCTGTCGTGCTGGCGCTCGTTGGCCTTTATGGCCTCATCAGCCACGAGGTCGAGCAATCCTCGCGCGACATCGGTGTACGCATGGCGCTGGGAGCAACCCGGCCGAGGATTCTCGGAATGGTGCTGAAGCGCGTGGCGTGGATGCTGGGCGCGGGAACGATTGTTGGGCTGGCGCTTACGCTGGCGGCGCGCAAGCTGATAGGCGTCGTGATTGCGTTCGAGGCGCGGCAAGAAGCCGGCGGCTTTGTGCTGCTGGCTCTGCTGCTTGTTGCCGCGGGGTTATTGGCGGCGACGATTCCCGCATTGCGCGCCGCCTCCGTTGAACCCATGCAGGCTTTGAGAACCGAGTAGAAGCAAAGGAGCCAATGCCGATGACAAACCTATTTCAGGACATTCGCTACGCACTCCGCCAGCTTCGCAAGTCGCCGGGGTTTACCCTCACCGCGGTGCTCACGCTGGCCTTCGGCATCGGCGCCACCACGGCCATCTTCTCCATCGTCCAGGGCGTGCTGCTCAGGCCGCTGCCGTTTCCGCAGCCGGAGCGGCTGCTCAGCTTCGGCGACCTTCCCGAAGGCGTCCCCACCGGCGGGACGCCCAACGCGACCGCCCCCGGCGTGCGCACCTACATGCGCGAAACCACTGCCTTCTCCAGCCTGGGAGCGTTTCAGCAAACCGGCTTCGAACTCTCCGGCATGGGCGAGCCAGCGCAGATTGCAGCCTCTCGCCTCACGGCCAGCATCTTTCCCGTGCTCGGCGTGCCGCCGCTCATGGGCCGCCCCTTCACACAGCAGGAGGATGAAGGCAGCGCCCAGGTCACCGTCATCAGCTACCAGATGTGGCAGAGCCGCTTTCACCGCGACGCGAAGATCCTCGGGCAGAAGCTCCTGCTCGACCGCAAACCCTATGAAATCGTCGGCGTCATGCCGCGGAATTTCGAGTTTCCCCTGGTCCCAGGCCAGTTGAGCCGTAGCGAACTCTGGGTCCCCATGAGCTTCTCGCAGAGCGAGCTGTTCAACGCGGGAAGCTGGAACTACAGGATGGTGGGCCGCCTCAAGCCGGGCGTCAACGCCGCACAGGCGCTCCAGGATGCGCAACCTGCAGCGCAGGAAATCATGCGCGCCTTCCCTCCGGGGATGGGCTCGCTGCGCACACATCCCGTCGCCGAGCCGCTGACCGAGTCCACGGTTGCCCGGGCGCGTCCCATGGTGCGCGCCCTCTTTCTGGCCGTGCTCGTCGTTCTCTTCATCGCCTGCGCCAATCTGGCCGGGTTGCTGCTGGTGCGCGTCATCCGCCGCCGCCGCGAGATATCCGTGCGCCTGGCGCTGGGCGCGCGCACGCTTGTGATTCTTCGCCAGTCCCTGGTCGAGACGCTCGTGCTCAGCATCTCCGGAGGACTACTCGGTCTGCTGCTGGCCTCGGCCGTTCTCCGCGTGGGCGTCAGCCTGCTGCCCGAGTCGCTGCCGCGCATCAGCGAGATCGGACTCGACTGGAAGGTCGTCGGCTTCGCCATGCTGCTGGCCGTCGTCACCGGTCTGCTCTGCGGCATCTTCCCGGCGCTCGCCGCCGCGCGCACCAGCGTGAATGAGGCGCTCAAGGAAGGCGGTCGCACCGGTAGCTCTGGCGGAGGCCAGGCGCGCCTGCGCTCCGCCCTCGTCGTTGCCGAGCTGGCTGTCGCCCTGGTGCTGCTCGCCGCCTCGGGCCTGCTGCTGCGCAGCTTTGAGAAGATGCGCTCGGTCGACCTGGGCTTCCGCATAGACCATGCCCTCACCGCCTTCTACGGCCTGCCCCACCAGCAATACTCCTCGCAGACCGCCGTGGACGCCTTCAATACCGCGTTGATCGCCCGGCTTGAGCAGTTGCCCGGCGTGCAGGCCGCGGGCATCACCTCGCTGCTGCCTGTGGGCGGAGGCGACAGCAGCATGACGTTTGTGCCGGAGGGCTACGTCCATCCCAAGGGCGAAGGCCTCAATCTGGCCTGGCCCGCCCAGATCATCGGCGACTACCTGCGCGCCGAGGGTATCCCGATTCTGCGCGGACGCGACTTTACCGCCGCCGACCGCGCCGACTCGCCGCTGGTGGCCGTCGTCAACCGCACCCTCGCCGAACACTACTGGCCCGGTCAGGACCCCATCGGCAAACGCCTGAAGATCGGCATCCCCGAGAGCCAGACGCCCTGGATCACCGTGGTCGGAGAGAGCGCCGACATCAAGCAGACCTCGGCCGACGCGCCCACGGTCAACCAGCTATTCACCCCGGCCAGCCAGTTCCGGGCCTCGATCGGCACCTTCGCGCCGCCTGACATGCTCACCGGCACCTATGGCTCCGTCGTTGTGCGCAGCGCGCTTCCGCCCGAGCAGATGGCCGGCTCGCTGCGCGCCGTGGTCCACTCCCTTGACCCGCAACTGCCGCTGATCCATGTCGAGTCCATGGACCAGGTCGTCGCCGAGGGCCAGGCCCCGCGCCGCTTCAGCACCGTGCTCATC
>JBAVMZ010000143.1:0-23022 GCA_049690595.1 Occallatibacter sp.
CGCCAATGTGGGCGGCGAGATCGGGAGCGTCGTCGGGGAGAGGATGGCCGCGATCGCCGCCCGCCACCAGGTGCTCTGCGTCACCCACCTGCCGCAGATCGCCGCCTTCGCCGACCAGCACCTGGCGGTCGAAAAGCGCGAGGCCGATGGCCGCACCAAGACCAGGATACGCGTCCTCGACGACCGCGCCCGCACCCACGAAGTGGCGCGCATGTTAAGCGGCGCCACGGTCACCGAGACCAGCCTCCAGCACGCCGCGCAGATGATCGCCGGGAGCCGGTGAGAGCGTAGAGAGGCTTGAATTCGCCGGGTAAGGAACGCAGCACATGCTATGCTTCTTTGTTGAGGACCTATGAACTACTACGACCTCTGTTCAATTCTCTGCTCCAAGAAGAACAAGTTCTCAATGGGGGAGCCGCTGCCCTCATTCCGCGTCTACGATTCGCCAATGCCGACTTATATCGAACCAACGCTGACGAAGGCGGGAGATCTCTTTGAGGTTGAGAGGCCGACCTTCCTTCTTGTGTCTGCGGTAGGCGCCTCAGGCAAGACGATGCTTGCCCGGAGGCTATCGGTCGATTCGGGGCTTCCGGTGCTTGACCTTGGTTTGCACCCCCCGGTAGGTGACAAGACCTTGACCGGGCTGCTGACCGACTGCTTCGATCCGTCGGTGATGACAGCGCTTTTCTCCTCCATGCGGCAAGGCGAGTTCGGGATAATTATTGACGGTTTGGACGAAGGGCGCTCGAAGAGTGGCGAGAAAGCCTTCGAGGCGTTCTTGGAGGATTTGATTAAACGATCGCAGGGTGCCGACCGGACAACCTATGTGATGCTTGGCCGGACCAAAACCGTTGAGGATTGCTGGCTTTACCTCGCCGAGAGGTGTTCGTCCGTGGGGCTTGCGAGCCTGGACCCGTTCTCAATAGATAGGGCTCGAGACTACATTGACCGATTCGCGAATCCCCCGGATGGTGGCCAGATCACCAACTATAGGGAGTCACGAGACCTGATTCTGACGAGACTTTCCGACGCCTTTCCCGACCGAAGCGGCCAATTCCTCTCATTTATCGGATATCCCCCGGTTCTCGATTCTATCGCTACGCTTTTGCGAGGAGAGAGGAACTACCACAAGCTGACGATGGAGATGAGCGATAGCTCCGGCCCTCCGACCCAGAAGGGGTTACTTCGGAGGATTGCGGAGTATATCTTGGAACGCGAGCGGGTTGAGAAGGTCCTCCCCAACCTGGTGCGCCCCATTGCATCGGAACTGCCCACCGAGGAGTCCATCGGGGTAGAAGATGCCGCCTACTCCGTAGAAGAACAATGCGCAAGGCTCGTTGCAAATAGCCTGGGCGAGCGTCTTGAGATCAGAGTTTTCGAACGGGCCGCGATTAACGCGAGGTATGAAGACGGGCTTTCATCGTTCTTGCAGGAGCACCCATTTGCGGATGGAAGGGCGTTTCGTAACGCGCTCTTTGAGGCGATGTGCACCGCGGTGTTGATTGCCAGCGCCAAAGACGATTATGTTGAGCTTGTCAACAGATATGTTCTGGGCAAGAGGAGCAATTATCATGTGGTTTACCTTCTTGACCAAATCGCCGGCGTGCGGAGGCTGCCGTCCGAATCGTTGCATATACTGGTCGGGTCCGCACTTGAACTCCGCCCAGCGAACATGGGATCTGAGATAATAATTGAACCCTCTTCCGAATTCACCGAACAAGTGTCTGGAGGCACGACGGATGCCGTCCCGATCAGTATTTCCCTCGAGGTGTATCGGTCGGACTCCGATGGCGACAAGAGAGTGTTTCGCTTTGAGTCGGAGGTGATCCGGAGCTCAACGGTGCTTCTCGGGGACAGGCTGCAGTCTTGCTATGTAGATTTGCCTTGCGGGGTATTGCTTGCGGGTGATGAGGTCGAACTCACAGCCCCGGTCGAGATATCCGCCGCTGCGATAGAGCTCAGAGCAGTCTGCCTTGTGGCGAAGGCCAAGGGAGGGGCTGGGGACTGCGATAGGGCCGTCGTTCTTGAGGCAGGATCCCTTTCGACGGGATTAACCTCGGTGTCGGTCGAGGGCGCTGATCTAACTGTGAGTCTGACCGAATCGACAGGTCTTGGGTTCCCCTTGGTCAAGTACGTCAGGAGGAGGGAAGGCGACCAGTTCATCGGCCAGCTTCGTGAGCCTTATTTGAAACTGCGCAAGATACTCACGCACTTTCGATCACACAGCCGCGGGGCGCTCGCTAAATACCGTGATAAGGTCGATAACCCAAGGGTGGCTGGGAACCCTGTCGGCGGTAAGGTGCTTCGCAGATTGCTTGCGGACGGAATTCTATTCGCCTCAGGGAATTTCTATTACCTGAGACCCGAGAACGTTGACAAATTCCTCGGCATTCCATGGACTGCGCTCAGGGCCGGGCTCGTTTGCGACAAACTCGAAGATTATCTTGCCCGGGTCCTAGAGACAAGCTAGGACGGTGAGATGCGCGAGTGTCCGGTCAGGGTATTGGGTGCATTCTCGTTTAGCCCTCTCATCTGCGGAGCGCAGCCGCCGGCTGGGCAGGAAGCAGGCGGCGGGGACGAGGACGAAGAAAGGCAGCGAGACAGACAGGGCGGATGCCAGTGCTGCGGACACTGCCGTTTGCCCGCAAATGCTTTTTGCGGGATGAACAACCGAGCGCGCGGCGCGCTGACTTTTGGTCATTGGTATACTGGAAGTGTGACTACAACAACCCCCGATTCCGTCCTCAGCGGCCCCCCCGCCGAAGCTTCCCCCAGCCAGAAGAGGGTTCTGTTGCTCAAGCCGCGCGGCTTCTGCGCCGGCGTGGTGCGCGCCATTGACATTGTCAAGATCGCGCTCGACACCTTCGGCGCGCCCATCTACGTGCGCCGCGAGATTGTGCACAACCGCCACGTGGTGAACGAACTGGCGGAGAAGGGCGCGATCTTCGTCCACGAGATCGACGACGTGCCCGATGGCCAGCGGGTGATCTACTCGGCCCACGGTGTTTCGCCGGCCGTGCGCGAGCGCTCGAAGGGCCGCAACCTCAAGGTGATCGACGCCACCTGCCCGCTGGTGACCAAGGTCCACATCGAGGCGGTCAAGTTCGCCAAGCAGGGATACTCGCTGATTTTGATCGGCCACCGCGACCACGACGAGATCGAGGGCACGCTGGGCGAGGCGCCGGAGGTGACGCAGGTCGTCTCCAGCCCCGCCGAAGTGGCCGCCCTCAAGGTTCCCGACCCGGAGCGGGTGGCCTACCTGACCCAGACCACGCTCTCGCTGGACGAGGCGCGCGACATCATTCACGCGCTCAAGGAGCGGTTCCCGAGGATTGCCGGACCGCACTCGCAGGACATCTGCTATGCCACGGAGAACCGGCAGGTGGCGGTGCGCAACGTGGCGCACAACGCCGAGCTGGTGCTGGTGGTGGGCTCCACCAACAGCTCGAACTCCAACCGCCTGGTCGAGGTCTCGCGCAATCTGGGGACGATCGGCTATTTGATCGACGATTCGCAGGCGATCGATCCGGCCTGGCTCGAAGGCGTCCGCAACGTGGCCGTCACGGCCGGGGCTTCGGCGCCCGAGGTGCTGGTCGAGGACGTCGTGAATTATCTGCGTCAGAACGGATTTGACAGCGTCGAAGAGATAGAGGTGATGCCGGAGAACGTGCGCTTCGGGCTGCCGCCGGAAATTGTGCAGGCCATCGGCGGAGTCGACGGCGGGGCGCAGGTGACGGTGCGCTAGTGGACGACGGCGCCGATGCGGGCGAGGATGCCAGATCTTCGCGGTTCTCCCGGCGGAGCGGATGGGGTAGAGTATCTGGCAAGGCAAATCGGAGCGCGACCCCCGGCGAATGCCGGTCGAGTCCGCCTGTCCGGAGATTCCGGGAAAATTTCGAGGCATTGCGAAGCAGATGAACAAGCAGCAGGGGAAAACTCAAACCGTGACGCCCAGATTCGGGCGGCTGGATGCGGATCTGACCGAGGTGGATGCGGCCATTGTCCGCAGCCGCGAGTTCCTGCTTTCCCAACAGCATCCCGAGGGCTACTGGTGCGGGGAACTGGAAGCCGACTCGATGCTCGAGGCCGACTACATCTTTCTGCACACGCTGCTGGAATCGGGCGACCAAGGCCGCATGCGGCGCGCTTTCACGGAGATGATGCGCTACCAGAACGAGGACGGAAGCTGGAGCATCTACCCCGGCGGCCCGGGGAATATTTCGCTGGCGGTGAAATGCTACTCCTCGGCCAAACTGATGGGCCTCTCCGCCGACGATCCCCGCATGGTGAAGGCGCGGGAGTGGATTCTGGCGCACGGAGGCGTGGTGGAGTGCAACACCTTCACCAAGATGTATCTCTGCGCCCTGGGCGAGTACGACTACGACGCGGTCCCGGCCATTCCGCCGGAGATTGTGCTGTTTCCGCGCTGGTGTTTCTTCAATATCTACGAGATTTCTTCCTGGTCGCGCTCCATCCTCGTCCCGCTGGCCATCATGTACGCGCGCAAGCCGCTGAAGCGTATTTCGGCCGAGCAGGGGATCGACGAGCTCTTTGTTGGCGGCCGGACAAACGCCAAGCTGCGGCTGCAGAGAGACAAGAAGAAGCTCATCTCCTGGCGGAACTTCTTTATCGCTTTGGACCGGATCATGCACCTGGCCGAGGCGGTGCACCTTCGCCCGCTGCGCCAACTGGCGCTGCGCCGCGCCGAGAAGTGGCTGCTGGACCGGCTGGAGATGTCGGACGGCCTGGGCGCCATCTACCCGGCCATGCTCAACGCCATCATCGCCCTGCGCTGCCTGGGCTACTCCGAGGACGATCCCCAGGTCATCCGCGCGCGCGACGAGTTTGAGAAGCTGGGCATCGAGGAACCGGCCAGCGAAGCCATGCCCGAGCCCACCTTCCGCATGACGCCCTGCATGAGCCCGGTTTGGGACACGGCGCAGGCCGTCTTCGCGCTGGGCGAGGCGGGCGTCGGGCGAACCGACCCCCGCATGTTGAAGGCCGCCGACTGGATGCTCTCCAAGGAAGTCCGGCACAAGGGCGACTGGGCCATGAAGGTGCGCGGCACCGAGCCCGGCGGATGGTACTTCGAGTTCAACAATGAGTTCTATCCCGACACCGACGACACGGCGCAGGTGCTGCTGGCGTTGAAGCAGGTCGACAACCCGCGCGAGCGCTACCAGTACGAAGTGGCGCAGCGGGCCATCGCCTGGGAGTTCGCCATGCAGTGCCGCAACGGCGGATGGGGCAGCTTCGACAAAGACAACACCAAGATGATCTTCCAGTACATCCCCTTCGCCGATCACAACGCCATGCTCGATCCGCCGACGGTGGATATTACCGGAAGAATCCTGGAGATGCTGGCGCTCTACGGGTACACGCGCGGGGACAAGCGCGTGGAGCGGGCGATCAACTTCATCCTCAAGGAGCAGGAGCCGGACGGAAGCTGGTTCGGCCGCTGGGGCGTCAACTACATCTACGGCACCTTCCTGGTGCTGCGCGGCCTCGACGCCATCGGATTCGACCACAACGAGCCGCAGATTCAGCAGGCAGCCGAATGGGTGCGCAGCGTGCAGAATCCCGACGGCGGATGGGGCGAAACCTGCGGCAGCTACGACGATCCCAACCTGCGCGGCGTGGGCATCAGCACGCCCTCGCAGACCGCCTGGGCGCTTCTGGCGCTGCTGGCCGCCGGCGATGACCGCTCCGATTCGCTCGCCAAGGGCGCGCGCTGGCTGCTCACGCGGCAATTGCCCGAAGGCGGATGGGATGAGTCGACGGGCGAGGGCGCGACCCGCCAGAGCATCATCACCGGAACCGGATTTCCCCGCGTCTTTTACCTTGCCTATCACGGATACCGCCAGTATTTCCCGCTGCTGGCGCTCACGGCCTACAAACGGGCCATGGAACGCGCCGCCTAGGCGCCGGAGGTTAACCCAAGAATGGCTGTTCCTGTCTCCCAGATGTGGACGGTGGCTACCTATGTTCTGAAGCAGAGACTCGCCGGGCGCAAGCGCTACCCGCTGGTGCTCATGCTGGAGCCGCTCTTCCGCTGCTCGCTGGCCTGCGCCGGCTGCGGCAAAGTCCAGTATCCGCCGCACATTCTCAAGCGCCAGCTCACGCCCGAGGAGTGCTTCGCCGCGGTCGAGGAGTGCGGCGTGCCCATGGTCTCCATCCCCGGCGGCGAGCCGCTGCTGCACCCGCAGATCGTCGAGATCGTCAACGGCCTCATCGCGCGCAAAAAGTACATCTACCTCTGCACCAACGCGCTCGAACTCAAGCGCCGGTTGCCCGAGTTCACCCCGTCCAAGTACCTGACCTTCTCGGTCCACCTCGACGGCCAGCGCGAGCACCACGACTTCTCGGTTTGCCGCGAGGGCACCTGGGATATCGCCGTCGAGGGCATCAAGGAAGCGGTCAAGCGCGGCTTCCGTATCACCCCCAACGCCACCTTCTTCGACGGCGTGGACCCCAACTCCGTCCGCGCCCACTTCGACGAGATGATGGCACTCGGCGTTGAGGGCATTGTCCTCTCCCCCGGATACAGCTACGACAAGGCGCCGGACCAAAACCGCTTCCTCGGCCGAGCCCGCGTGCGTAAGCTCTTCCGCGCCATCCTCTCCAATCGGAAGAAGTCCTGGAAGTTCAACATGTCGCCGCTCTTTCTCGAGTTCCTGATGGGCGAGCGCAATTACGACTGCACGCCGTGGGGCTCGCCCGCCTTCAACATCTTCGGCTGGCAGCGCCCCTGCTACCTGCTGGCGGACGGCTACGCCGACAGTTTCCAGGATCTGATGGAAACCACCAAGTGGGAAGAGTACGGCGTACCCAGCGGGAATCCCAAGTGCGCCAACTGCATGGTCAGTTGCGGCTACGAGCCAACCGCCGTCATCGACGGGTTCGGCACGCTCTCCGGCCTCTTCGCCATGGCCCGCGGCTGGTTCGGTCTCTACAAGGACGAGCAGGCGCTCAAGCTGCTGAACGAGTTCAAGACGGAGAGCCACGGATCGCTGGTGCAAATCGAGAAGCCCGCAGAGGCGCTCGAGGAGACGCGAGCATGACCGCTGAAGTGCAAAGGTATTCCCGCGAGCAAATCGAGAATCTGGAACTGGCGCCGGGCACGGAGCACGAGAACCTGGAAGGATGGGTGCCCGAGCTGGCCAGCGACGCCGACCTGCGCGAGGCTCTGGAAAAGGCCTTCGACTACCGCGGCGACGTGACGCTGACGCTCAAGTCCGGCCAGCGCATCGAAGCTTTCATCTTCAACCGCCAGACCGGCCCCACGCTGGCCGAGAGCTGGGTCCACTACTTTGCCCCCAACCTGCCCCAGAAGCTGAAGCTGAGCTACACCGAGATTGCGCGCCTCGAATTCTCCGGCAAGGACCGCGCGGCGGGCAAGCACTGGGAAGACTGGGTGCGCAAGTACAACGAGAAGAAGGCGGCGGGGGAGACGAACATCGCGCTGGCGCCGGAGGCATTGGAATAAAGATCGAAAAAATCGGTTTGGGAGGCATTCCTCTGAATCCGTCTGCGTAGCGCTCCCAATCAGGTGAGAAGCTTCCCGAGTTCGACTGTTAATCCTTCGAATCTGCCGAAAAAGCTCTCAATCATTGCTTGCAGGAACTCGTTCCTGTCGATCCGTTCAAATGCGAATGGATGGTGGGCCGTTGCTCCTATCAATCCCAAAAACGTAAGTTGTGCGCGCCCGTTTCCCTCGCGAAACGGGTGAATCGCATTCAGATCTCCGAGGAATCGGGTAGCCTCTTTGAGAAATTCGCTCCGGTTCTTTCCGGCAAATGCCTCTCCGCCGCGAATGGATCGGAAGAGAGCGTCCATCTGCGCAGGTATGTGTTCGGGATAGCAGAATGCGTTGCCGCCCTTCGAGGTGCGCACAGTCCGGTACTGCCCCGCCCATTCATAAACATCTTGAAAAAGATGGTGATGAATGCTGCAGTAGTGGGTGGGATCGAATGCGCCATGCGGCAGGGGCTCTTCAGCGCGAAGCGTGGAGATTTCAACCTCGAACGCCTCCAGAATACCGGCGTCACGTATGTCCAGCCGGTTTCGCAGAACGGACGTGCCGGGATAGGCGTAGGGATCGTCGAAGGCGTCGTAGCCCTCTGTCATTCGCGGTTCCGTGATTGTGCGAACGCTTGAATTGTCTCTGCCCGCCGTTCCTCTGGCAGAAGGCCTCTGGTGCGTTCCATGCGTTCCACGCCCTCGGAATCGAGCTTCATTCCTTCGACAGCGGAAATGGCCGAGGTTCTCCCGGGTACATTCCCGAGCACATAGAAGCCGAACTTTCTTAAATCCTCATCGGTAAGATACACATTTGCAAGACTAAAGGCCTTACCGATTGCAAGATCGTTCTGCATTTTACTGATGTCCCCGCCGTCAACATTGATCGCGCGCATGGAGGTCGTCAGACTGTCTAGGCTATCGAACGTGACGTAGGGTACAGCGCCGCCCGGACCCTGCTTATTGGCCACTGAGAACATAAAGCGCGGCCCCGCATGCGAATGGCTCGGCACAATATGAATCCAAAAGTACATTTCAGCCCCTGCAAGCATTCTAAGCGAATTCCATTCGCGCGACAGTATTTTGCTTGATGCTGGGCCCCGCGTGACCAGGGCGTTATAAGGCCCAAAAATGCCCCTAACGCGGCCTATCCCAGCAGCTTCACCCTCTGCCCCTGCTTCTCGATCGCCGACACCGCCTTCTTATCGAACGACACAAACGTCTCGCCGCCCAGCCAACGGCCTTCGTAGGCGATCACGCCGTCGGCAAAGTCTGCGCCGGCTTGCATGGCAGCCAGTCCCGCTTCCACTGCCGTTCTGTCGACGGCAACGTTGCCAATTCCGCATAGATTCCCGATTGCCTGCATGATCTCTTCTTTTGAGAGGCGATACTTGCTTCTGAGCACCCAGGCCATTTCGCAGAGTGTGTGACGGCCAACGATCACTGCGTCGGCCTCTGACACGGTTCTGGCGGCGACACGGCGCTGATGCGGGTCGTCGTCGACCGCCAGACGCACCAGCAGGTTGGTATCGGCGATGATCTTCATCGCTTCAAGCCTGCTTCATACTCTTCAACGATTGCCTCGCCTATCGCCGCGTCGATCTCTTCGATCGTCAACCGAACACGAGTCTTACCCGCCAGGCAGCCAATAAAATCGTCCCAACTTCCCTTCGGCCTGACGCGTCCCAGTGTCAGCTTGCCGTCGGGCGCCTTTTCGAGTTCGATTTTGTCGCCGGGCCCGACGCCGATATGCTGCAAGAACTCCTTCCGCAACGTCACTTGCCCCCGAGATGTCACCGTCAGCGTCGCCATTCGAGCCTCCATGTCCATTGTAATGCGAAACTACATTACCAGGCATCCTCCCGAGCGATTCGGGAACCAAAGGTCAGCTGCCGCCCACAGTTTAAGATGGGTGCTGGGACCAATCATGAAAGTCTTCCTCACAGGCGCCACCGGGTTTGTCGGCCACCACGTCGCACGTGCGCTCGCGGCCGAGGGCGCCAAGCTCCGCCTGCTGGTGCGCAAGACCAGCAACCTGGCCAATCTCGAAGGCATCAAGGGCGAGACCCACACCGGCGACCTGACCGACCCGGCGTCGCTCAAGCCGGCGCTCGAGGGCTGCGACGCCGTGGTGCACGTGGCCGCCGATTACCGGCTGTGGATTCGCGACCCCGAGACGATGCTCCGCGCCAACGTCGAGGGCACGCGCGAGCTGCTGCGCTTGGCGCGCGAGGCCGGCGTGCCGCGCGTGGTCTACACGTCGAGCGTGGCCACCATGCACTTCCGCACCGACGGTCTCGTGATCAACGAGGACACGCCCGTCTCGCTGGCCGACATGGTCGGCCACTACAAACGCTCGAAGTTCCTGGCCGAGCAGGAAGCGCTCGCCGCGGCGGCCGGCGGGCAGCAGGTGATGATCCTCAACCCCACCACGCCCATCGGCCCCAATGACCGCAAGCCGACGCCCACTGGCCGCATCTTTGTCGACTTCCTCAACAGCCGTTTCCCGGCCTACATGGACACCGGGCTGAACCTGGTGGACGTCGGCGAGGTGGCGCGAGCGCACGTGCTGGCGCTGACCAGGGGCAAGCCCGGCCGCCGCTACATTCTGGGCGGCGAGAACCTGACCCTCAAGCAGATTCTCGACAAGATGGCCGCCATCACCGGCATCCCCTCGCCCACGGTGAAGATTCCCTTTGCCGTGGCCGCCACCTACGCCTTCTTCGAGGAGTGGATCACCGGGCGCATCCGGGGCCGCGAGCCGCGCGCCACGCTCGAAGAGGTGCGCATGGGCCGCAAGAAGATGTTCGCCTCCAGCGCCCGCGCGCAGCAGGAGCTTGGCTTCCGCATTGTGCCGGTGTATCCCGCCATGCGCGCCGCCATCGAGTGGTTCCGCGCCAACGGTTACACGCCGGCCGGGTCATGAAGCGCATCGGCATCATCGCCGCCATGCCCGGCGAGCTGAAACCGCTTGTCCGTGGCTGGCGGCATGAGCGGCGCAACGGCGTCGACCTCTGGCGCTGGCGTTACGACGAGGGCGAGTGGCTGGCCGCCTGCGCCGGAGCGGGCATGGACGCCGCGGCCCGGGCCTTTGCCGCCGCCGAATCCGCCGGACCACTCAGCTTTGCCGTCTCCACCGGCTGGGCCGGGGCGCTTACCGGGGAATGCCCGGCTGGCCAGGCCTTCTGGGCCTCCGGCGTCATCAACGCCAAGACCGGCGAACGCCATCGTGTTGCGCATTGGTCCGGCGAGCGTTGGCTGGTCACCAGCCCCATCGTCGCCAACGAAGCCGAAAAGCATCGCCTTGCCGCCACGTACGGCGCGGCGCTCGTCGATATGGAGGCCGCCGCCGTGGCCCGGCTCGCCGAGCTGCGCGGCATTCCTTGTTATTGCCTGAAGGGCGTCAGCGACGCCGTCGACGACAAGCTCCCGGATTTCAACCGGTTTCTCGCGCCCGGCGGCCAGATGCGCTTGGGCGCGTTGATCTTCTTCGCACTCCTTCGCCCCGCGCTCTGGCCCCGGCTCGTCCGGATGGGCGAAAATAGCAGGAGGGCCGCACGCGGCATCGCGGAATCCCTGCTCGATTTTCTCGATGAAAGAGCGTATATCAGAACCCGGAATGGCTACCCAAATCGCAAACCCTGAAGGCCGAACCGAACCAGAAATCCCTGCCACCATGCGTGCCGCCGTCTACCGCGGCGTGAACGATGTTCGCGTGGAGACGGTGCCTGTGCCAGCGATCGGCGCGGGCGAAATCCTGGTGAAGATTGCCACCTGCGGCATCTGCGGCACCGACCTGAAAAAGGTCCACACCGGCTCGCACTCCGCCCCGCGCATCTTCGGCCACGAGATGGCCGGCACGGTCGTCCGCGTGGGCCAGGGCGTGACGCGCTTCGCCGTGGGCGACCGCGTGATGGTCTTTCACCACGTCCCGTGCGGCCACTGCTACTACTGCCGCAAGAGCACGCCGGCGCAGTGCGCGCAGTACAAGAAGGTGGGCGCGACGGCCGGCTTCGAGCCCTCGGGCGGCGGCTTTGCCGAGTACATCCGCGTGCTGGACTGGATTGTGGCCGGCGGCGGCGTGGTGCGGGTGCCAGATGGCGTGCCCTTTGAGCAGGCCGCCTTCATCGAGCCGGTGAACACGATTCTGAAGAGCGTGAAGATGCTCGACCTGCAGCCGGACGAAACGGTGCTGGTGATCGGGCAGGGGCCGATCGGGCTGATGCACGCCGCGCTCGCCGCGCGAACCGGGGCCAAGGTCCTCACCTCGGACCTCTACGCCCAGCGGCACGCGATCGCCGCGCGCTTCGGGCTCGAGAATCCCATCCATGCCGGCACTGAGAATGTGGTGGAGCGCGTACTGGCGGAGACCGAGGGCCGCGGGGCAGACGCCGTGGTGCTCTGCGTGGGTGGCAACGCGTTGATTTCTACCGCGATGCAGGCGGCGCGCTGCGGCGGCCGGGTGATGCTCTTTGCCCAGACGCAGCACGGCGAGGCCACCTTCGACCCCGGCGCGGTCTGCATGGACGAGAAGACGCTAATGGGTTCTTACTCGGCCTCGTTTGCCATCTACGACGAGGTTCTGGAGCTGGTTTTGGGCGGCTATCGCAAGGGATTCGACCTGACCCAGCTGATCTCGCACCGTTTTCCCCTGGAAGAAGCGGTTGCGGCAATCAATCTTGCTTCGCACCCCCAACCGGAGTCGATGAAGGTTATGATTGAGCCTGTGCCCGGAGCGGGAGCGAACTGATGGGTCCGTTGCCAGGCGCCCGCCAGCGCCCCCGTCGCAGGCTCCTTCTCACGGATCGGGCCTCTCAACCGCGGCAGTTCCCAGGCTGAGCAACTTCGGAGCGGCTCGAGGAGGAATCGATGCCAAACAAAGGAGAAGGCCCCATCCAACGCGGTCGCGTTGCGGTCGAAGACGTCCTCCAGGTCGGCCGCAATACCGTGGAAGATGTCCTCCACGTCGGCCGGAACACCGTCGAAGAAGTCCTCCACGTCGGCAGGAACACCGTCGAAGAGGTCATTCAGGTCGGCCGCAATACGGTCGAATCCGCCCGTCACCTCCGGCGCGGAACCATGCAGGCCGCCGTCCTCCATGGACGCGAGGATATCCGAATCGAAGATGTCCCGGTGCCCGAGGCGGCCGCCGGCGAGATCATCGTCCGCGTCGGCGCCGCGCTGACCTGCGGCACCGATCTCAAGGTCTTTCGCCGTGGCTACCACGCCCGCATGATCCAGCCACCGGCGCTCTTCGGCCACGAGCTTGCCGGGACGGTGGTCGAGGCCGGGGCAGGCGTCGAGGGCTTCGCGCCCGGTGACCGCGTGGTGGCGCTCAACTCCGCCCCCTGCGGCGAGTGCTACTTCTGCAAGCGCGACCAGGAAAACCTCTGCGACGATCTGCTCTTCAACAACGGGGCCTATGCCGAGTTCATCCGCATTCCCGCGCGCATCGTGGCCAAGAACACCCTCCGCGTGCCGGAGAATGTCCCGTTGGAGCACGCCGCGCTGACCGAGCCGCTGGCCTGCGCCGTGCATGGCTTTGAAGACTCGCGCCCGCGACCGGGCGATACGGTAGCCATCATCGGCGGCGGTCCGTTGGGACTCATGATGCTCCACGTCGCCGCCCTCAACGGCTGTGAGACCATCGCCGTGGTCAAGCACGACGGCCAGGTGGAGGCGGCAAAGCAGCTGGGCGCCACCCACGTGGTGCAGGCCGCCACCATCCGCAACGCAATCCGCGAGACCCGCGCGCTGACTCCGAAAGGCCAGGGCGTGGATATCGCCATCGAAGCCGTGGGCCTGCCGGATGCGTGGGAAGAGGCCGTGGAGATGGTGCGCAAGGGCGGAACGGTCAACTTCTTCGGCGGCTGCGCCACGGGAACGCATGTGCGGCTCGACACTAACCGCATTCATTACTCCGACATCACGCTGCGCGCCACCTTCCACCACACCCCGGCTATCTGCCGCCGCGCGCTCGAGCTGATCGCCAGCGGCCGCTTTCAGGCTTCGGCTTTCATTACCGGCCACGCTCATCTGTACGAACTGAACCGCGTCTTCGAGAAGCTGATGAAGCGCTCGACGGAAATCAAAACGGCCATCGTGCCCTGAACCACGGATGCCGGCGGGCCGAAGTACAAGCTCCGCTAACTCCGCTAACTCCGCTAACTCGATGACCCAGTCAGCCCCACCTACTCCGTCCAACGACGCGCTGCTCGAACGCGGCTGGTCCGCGCTGCCCGCTTCCTATCGCATTCCCGCGGTGGCGCCCTCGCTGGAAGAAGCGCGAGCCTGGTGCCGCCGTCTGGCCGAAACGCATTACGAGAACTTCCACGTGGCCTCGTGGTTCCTGCCCCGCGCGCTACGCCCCCACTTCCACTCGATCTACGCCTACTGCCGCGTCTCGGACGATCTGGGAGACGAGGTGGGCTCGACCGAGGCCGCGCTGGCGCTGCTCGACCTGTGGGGCCGCGAGCTGGACGCCTGCTACGAGGGCCGTGCGCGCCATCCGGTATTCGTCGCGCTGGCCGAGACCATCAAGTCGTGTGGAATCCCGAAAGAGCCCTTCGCCGATCTGCTCGTTGCCTTCCGCCAGGACCAGACGGTGACGCGCTTCGAGACCATGGACGAGGTGCTGGCCTACTGCCGCTACTCGGCCAACCCGGTTGGCCGGCTGGTGCTCTATGCCACGGGCGAGGTGAGCGAGGAAAACTTCCGGCTCTCCGATGCAACCTGTTCCGCCCTGCAACTGGCCAACTTTTGGCAGGATGTGCGCGTGGACTGGCAGAAGAACCGCGTCTACTTTCCCCAGGCCGACATGCGCCGCTTCGGCGTCAGCGACGAGACGATCGCCGCAGGCGTTGCCACCTTGGAGTTTCGCGCGCTGCTCAAATACGAAGTCGAGTATGCGCGGAGTCTCTTTCATGCAGGCCTGCCGCTCATCGGCCGCGTCCATCGGGACCTGGCGTTGGACCTCGACCTCTTCAGCCGCGGCGGCCTGGAGATTCTGCGCGCCATCGAGCGCCGCGATTTCGACGTGCTCTCGGCGCGTCCGGCGATTGCCAAACACACCAAGCTGGCGCTGGCGCTGCGCGCGGTCACGGGCAAGATGCTGCCCTTTCTGCGCCTCGGCGCACGCTCGGAGGAGAAGGCAGCGTGATCTCAGAAGCAGCAGCGCACACCCCTCCTCTCGACGAGGCTTACGCGCTCTGCCGGGCGATCGCGCGGCGCGAGGCGAAGAACTTCTACTATTCGTTTGTCGCGCTTCCCGCGGCGCGACGCAATGCCATCTGCGCCATCTATGCCTTCATGCGCAAGGCCGACGACCTCAGCGACGACGAGAGCCTGAGCTGCGAGGAGCGTCGCCGCCTTATGGCCGCGTGGCGAAGCGAGTGGCGCCAGGCCGCCGGCGGAGGTGAGACCGCGGACCCGGTCTTTATGGCGGTGCGCGACGCGATCAGCCGCTTCTCGATTCCGCTCGCTCTGCTCGAAGAACTGGTGGACGGCACGACTATGGACCTCGATCGCGCGGCAACCGGCAAGCCGGACACCTACGCCACGTTTGACGATCTATATCGTTACTGCTATCTCGTTGCCTCGGTCGTGGGCCTGGTCTGCATCCGTATCTTCGGCTACGAGGAAGCGCGCGCCGAGAAGCTGGCCGAGGAGACCGGCATCGCCTTCCAGTTGACGAACATCCTGCGCGACGTGGCCGAGGATGCCGAGCGCAACCGCGTCTATCTGCCGCTGGATGAGCTGGCCGCGCACGGCGTCGGGCTGGAGGCGTTGGTCCACCGTGCGCCCGGCGCGCAGCCCAGCGCAAACGAGCGCGCCTTGCTGGCCTCGATTGCCGCGCGCGCGGAGAAGTATTACGAGTCGGCGCGGGAATTGCTGCCGCTCATCGATCGCGAGAGCCGGCCGGCGATGTGGGTGCTGGTCACCATCTATCACGGCCTGCTCCGGCGCATCGAGCGCGCCGAGTACGACGTCTTCACCGAGCGGCAGAGCCTGCCCACCGCGCAGAAGCTGGCGATTCTCCTTGCCGGCGTGGCGCGGATGGGATGGGCGCGGCTGCTGCCGCGTTCCTGAACGATGGCGCACGGCCGGCGAACGGCATTGGATACGGAAACGGAGAGCGTATTGAGCGACCTGGCTGGCAACGTGGGAAAGACCGTCGCCGTCATCGGCGCGGGCGTGGCCGGCATGAGCGCCGCCTGCGCGTTGGCCGAGGCGGGCTTTCGCGTCAACCTCGTCGAACGGCGCGGCTATCTGGGCGGGCGAGCTTCGTCCTACCTGCATCCCGGCGTCAACGAGGTCATCGACAACTGCCAGCACGTACTCTTCGGCTGCTGCACCAATCTGATCGGCTTCTACCGCCGCATCGGCGTAGCCGGGCGCATTCACTGGACCAGTGCGATGACGATGATCGAGCCGGGCGGAAGGCGCTCGCCGCTGGGGCCCTCGCCGCTGCCAGCGCCGCTGCACGGGTTGCCGAGGCTGCTCTCTGCGCCCGCCTTCACGCTCACTGACAAGCTCTCGCTGGCGCGAGCCTTCACCGCGCTGATGCGCCCGGTGCCCGCCGATTCCGCCGAGTCGCTGGGAGCGTGGCTCAGGCGTCATCGGCAATCGGAAGGCGCGCTCAACCGCTTCTGGCGCCTGGTCATCGCCAGCGCGCTCAACGCCGAGATCGACCAGATCGCGCTGCCGTACGCGGCCAAGGTCCTCCGCGAGCTCTTCATGAACTCGGCTTGGGCCGGGGCCATGGGCATGAGCACGGTGCCGCTGAGCGCGCTCTACGCGGGCGTGCCGGAGTACCTGGCGGCGCGCGGCGGCGCGGTGTCCCTGAACACGCACGTGGAAGGCGCGGCGTGGGACGAGACAGAGAACAACTGGACCGTCTACACGCGCACCGGCGAGATCGAGGCCGGCTTTGTGGTTCTTGCTCTGCCCTTTGAGGCCACGCAGAAGCTGCTGCCGCACCTGCCCGTGGAAGAAGGCTCGGAGCGGCTGGCGCGGCAGATCGAGCGGCACCAGCATTGGCCCATCTGCAGTGTGCATTTGTGGTTCGACCGCGAGGTAACGGAGCTGGAACACGCGGTGCTGCTGGACCGCGAGATTCACTGGATGTACAACCTGTCGCGCCTGCAATCGCGGCCGGGCAATTACGTCGAGCTGGTGGTCAGCGCCACGCGCAGTTTTGCCGCGCTCTCGCGCGAGGCCGCGATCGAGCTGGCTTTGCGCGAACTCGCCGAGTTCCTTCCGCGCGTGAAGGAAGCGAAGGTGGAGAAGGTCGCGCTGGTCAAGGAAGTCCGCGCCACCTTTGGCGTGCCGCCGGGGATCGATGCCGCGCGGCCCTCGACGACATCGCCGTGGCCTCAGCTCTTTCTCGCCGGCGACTGGATTCAGACCGGTTGGCCCTCGACGATGGAAAGCGCAGCGCGCTCGGGACATTTGGCCGCGGAGGCGCTCACGCTGTCGGCGGGCGAGCCGGGCGGCTTCCTCGAAGCCGATCTGCCGCCGCGCGGGCTGATGCGTTGGATGTGAGCTGTCAGTCTTCCGGTGGTTCGGACCCTGTCCGCATCGTCTCTTTCCTGCGCAGTGGCAGCAGCCTGAGCCGCGTTCGCTTCGGATCGATCGTCACTCGGGCGCCCGCTTCCAGCTCGGCCTGCATCTGGCGCAGGGCCCGTATCACCTGTCCTCCTATGGATGCAGGGCGCAGGTCCTCGCCGCGAATCTGCGCTACGCTCGGCGTCGCGCGGTCCTCCCTGGCAAGCGCGATACCGAAATCCAGATCGTTCGTCAGAATGACGAAACAATTGGAAGCGGCGTAGGACAGGATGCCTGAATCCGGAGCGGTGGCCGAGCCTATTTCGGACCAGTGAACCGCCTCGATGCCCGCATCTTGGAGCAGGCTTGCCCAGCGTGGCGAGAGATTCATGTCGATCAGAATCTTCATACGCTGGCCAGCAGAATCTCCCGTTCGTCGGAGCGCCAGGCCGCGTAGCGCAGGGACTGCAGAACGTCCTCCCGCTCCAGGTAGGGATAATCGGCGAGCAACTCGTCAATGCCGACTCCAGCGCCAATCTGGCCCACGATCATGCCGACCGTGACCCGCATTCCGCGGATGCAGGGCCTGCCGCCCATCTGGTCGGGATTCTGCGTGATTCGGTCGAAGTCCGGCATGACGCGCCTCTTTGCGAAACTGATGTCATGATAGGACTTCCAGAGGCGGATTTCAAAGCGCGTCCGGAAACTGGGGAGGCTGGCCCCCGCAGCCCTCGAAGCCTCGCTGCGCCGAGTGGACTGATGCGGTGGTTTTGAGGGCGAAGACCAGTTGTTGGAGATCCGAGATCGTTTGCCGAGCGGACAATCGCCAACTGAAGCGCCAGACCAACTGTAGCGTGGGCCTCCAAGCCCACGCTCGCTCTATCTCAGGAACTGTCGAAGATCATCCATATCCACGCACCATTCGCTGATGGGAGCACCATCTTCGCTCAAGACCTGTCTGTCTCTGAGAGATCGGCACGGATGATCGGGCGAAAACGGAACCTGCAATTGCGAGAAGAAAAGGAGATGATCCTGGAGAAAGACCGAATCCCCGTCCCGGTACATCGGCCACCATTCCAGATGTCCGCCGCGCTCCGGGCTCGCGTAGTTCACGATCAAGGCTGATTTGCCAGCGCCATCCACGGTGCGTTGAACGGCTTCGCGCCATTGCGATTCGTATTGAGATATTGTCCATTCGTCGAGCGAGGCGTAGAAGTTCTCCCAGTAATCCCCGGCGATGAGCCTGCCGTGCGCAAGAAACAGGGGCTGGCCATCGTCGGTCAAATCCTGAATCGGCGGCTCGTCGAAGAAGTGAATTGCGAAGGACATGGTTGTCTCCTCCGTGGACTTGACGCGTCCGCGAACCGTGGCATGGCTCGGACACCGATCTATGATTCCTCTGCCCTCAATGCGCCAGCAGATACACGCCGATGCAGACCAGCACGGCCGCGGTCCAGCGCCGGCGATCCACATTCTCCTTGAGGAAGAGCTTGCCGGCGATGGTGTTGGTGACCAGGGTCAGCGAGGCGGCCGCCGGACCCACCAGGCTCAGGGTCATGCGGTTGAGCGCGAACAGAAGCGAGAAGAAGGCCGCAGCCAGGAAGAAAACCCCAACGAAAAAGAGCGGGCAGGTCACGACGGCCTTGATGGCGCCCTTCATGCCGGAGCGCGCGCGAATTTCGTCCAGGTCGCCGATGGACTTCATGGCCGCGGCGGTAAGCACCTCGCCGGTGGATGAGAAGAGGACGATGGCGGCGATCATGGCCGCTGCCTTCCAGAAGATTGCCGGCATCATCCCCGCACCTCCGGGCTGGATTTAGAGAGGAGCGAATCGTGCGAATGCACGCCGTCTCCGGCGTCGAGCGCGTCGCCGAGGTTCGCTGGCGGTGTGGTGTTGGCCGGGCCGTGGGCGACAGATCCGGCGCCGACCGTGATGAGCACGATGCCCAGCCAGCGCTGCCAGCTTATGGACTCGCCGAGCCAGAAGTGCGCCAGCAGGGCCATGAAGACGTAGCCCAGCGAGGTGGCCGGCATGACGTAGGTCAGGTCGGCCCAGGAGAGCGCGGTCAGGTAGCTGGCGAAGAAGCCGATCAGCAGCGCGATGCCCAGCACGATCCAGGGCGTAAAGACGGCGCCGGCCAGCGCCAGAGGATGGAGCAGTGAGATCTCGGGAAGCCGGCTCATGCCGCGCGAAAGGCAGGCATCTCCCATCGGCGCGCTGACCGAGACAAAGGCCAGGACCAGAATCTGCTGGAAGTTAAGTCGTGCGTGAGGCATCCGCCGGTCCTTCGCTCGGTTCAGGATGACCGGGAACTCGAATGCCTCCATTCGAATCCGGTCATCTGGCGTGAAAAAGGAGGACGAACGCCTGGCGCCGTCCTCCCTCGGTCGATCTTTCTTCCCAGAATGTCAGGCGGCTGCGGCCTGGTGCTTGCGCGTTTCCTTCACCGCCTTGTTGCGCTGCGCGCGCAGCTTGAGGAAGGCTCTGGCCTCCTCGTAGAGGCGCGGAAGATCGCGGTTGACGAAGGCCTTCCAGACAACGCGGAAGGCGGCTTTGGGACGGAAGTAGTACTCGTCGTAGAAGCGGTGCACCATCTCCATGATGTAGTCGACGGGCAGTCCGGGATACTCGATATGGGCCATCTGATGGCCGCCGCCGTCTTCCATGCGCTCGTTGGTGATATACCCGTTAACCTTGGCGAACTCGTAGAACTCGGTGCCGGGGTAGGCGTGCGCAATGGAGACCTGGATGGTCTCGCAGTCGAGGGTTTTGGCGAAGTTGATGGTGTTGCGGATCGACTCCTTGGTCTCGCCGGGCAGGCCGAGGATGAAGTCGGCGTGGATGGTGAGGCCCAGGTCGTGGCAGTCCTTGGCAAACTGGCGGGCGCGCTCCACGGTGGCGCCCTTCTTGATGTTCTTCAGGATCTGCGGGTCGCCGGACTCGAAGCCGACGATGAGCAGGCGGCAGCCGGCGTCGCGCATGGCGGCCAGCGTCTCGCGGTCGGTGGTCACGCGCGAGGTGCAGCTCCAGGTCAGGCCCAGAGGCTTGAGCTTCTGGCAGAGCTCGATGGTGCGCGCCTTCTGGATGTTGAAGGTGTCGTCGTCGAAGAAGAACTCCTTGACCTCGGGGAAGTTCTCCTTGGCCCACTTGAGCTCGGCGGCTACGTCGTCGGTGGAGCGCTTGCGCCAGGCGTGGCCCGAGAGAGTCTGTGGCCACAGGCAGAAGGTGCACTGCGCTGGACAGCCGCGCGTCGAGTAGAGCGCGATGTAGGGCTGGAGCAGGAAGGGGACGCTATAGCGCGTCACGTCCAGGTCGCGCTTGTAGATCTTGGTGGCCCAGGGCATGGCGTCCAGATCCTCGACCTGCGGGCGGTCGGGGTTGTGGACGATCTTGCCGTCGAGCTTGTAGCTGATGCCGAGGATCTCGTTGAGCGGCTTGCCCTGGGCGAACTCGACCACGGAGTAGTCGAACTCGCGCCGGCAGATGAAGTCCAGCACCTCGCACTCGTTCAGCGCGCGCTCCGGGTCGGTGGTCACCGGGGGGCCGACAAAGGCGATGCGGATGGAGGGGTTGGCGCGCTTGATGGCCTCGGCCAGGCGCTGGTCGCCGGTCCAGCCCACGGTCGAGGTGAACAGCACAAGGAACTCGTAGTCCTTGGCGATCTCGATCGTCTTTTCGGCGGAGATGTGATGCGGCGGAGCGTCGAGCAGCCGCGAACCCTCCAGCATCCCGGCGGGATAGGTGAGCCAGACCGGATACCAGTAGGATTCGATCTCGCGCGTGGCTGGCCAGCGCGAGCTAGCGCCACCGTCGAAGTTCTCAAACGAGGGCGGGTTCAGAAGCAGAGTTTTCAAAGGCATGCTCATCCCTCCAATTCTACCATTCCGGCGATTTTCCGTGGCCCAGGGAGGTAGAGCAGGGAAGGCGGAGGCGCCGGGTTACTTGCCGTGCAGTTCGTCCAGCCAGTCTTGCATGTGTCCGAGGGCGCGCAGCAGGTTCAGCCGCGCCCGGGCCAGTTCGAAGCTGGCATCCAGCGCCTCCTGAGCCTTATGCCGCTCGTCGATGCGCGCCAGTTGCTCGTCCTTGGGGGTGAGCTGGGCGGGTGCGCCAGCCGTGGCAGTGGCCCCGTTGCCCACCTCGAGCGAGGTCAGGATCGCCTTCAACTGCTGCTCGGCGATCTGCTGTCTCAGGCTGGTCACCTCGGCCAGCGCACCCAACTCCCGCAGGCCGCCTGTCAGCTGCGCAATCTGGACCTCGTTTTGCCGCTGTGCCTGCTCGACCTCCACCCTTGCCCGCAGGGCCTCGGCCGCGCTCTGCCGCGCCTTGGCGCGGTGGACAAAGTCGACGAGCGGAATCTGGATCGAGATGCCCGAAGCGACGTTGTCCGAAGGCAGAGGCCTCTTGAAATAGGAGTTCACATCGTTCAGCAGCGTCGTCACGCGGTTGTACTGCACAAAGAAGCCAAGCTGCGGCAGGATGCCGATCTCCCGGTCGCCCTTCGCCTGCAGTTCCCTGGCGTGGGCCGACATCTGGGCGGACTCAATGCTGGCCAGTGCCAGTGGATGCAAGTCGCCGTCTAGCCGGGGAATCTCCGGAATGCTGGCATGGTCCGGCGTGATGGTCCCCACCGGCAGTCCGGTGAGCTCGGCCAACTGCTTGGCGAGCACTCCGGCGCGGCTTTCCAGGCGAATGCGCTTGAGCCGCAGTTCGCTGGCGGTCAACCTGGCCTGCAGCAGCTCCGTGAGCGGGTCGATGCCGGCCTCGGCGCGTTGCTGCGCGATCTCGACCAGCCGCGTTGCATACTGCTCCTGCTGCCGTGCCTGCACCAGCTCCTGCGTGACCGTATCGAGCTCGATGTAGGCGGTGGATGCGTCCAGCGCCACCTGCTCTCGCGCATCCTTCAGGCTCAGCGCCGAGGCCTTCAGGTCCGAACCGGCCGCGGCGATGAACCGCCTCTGGGGAATGCCGTAGATCAGCGACTGCACTGTGGCCGACCAGATCGAGGGCGGGCTGCCGGTGAAGCCGACGGAGGGAAGGACAGGCAGGCCGGTGTTGAGCTGCAGCGAAGGAATGATCACGTCTTTGGTCTGGTCGAGCGCCGCCCTCGCGCGGGCCACCTCGGAACGCGCCAGTTGCACCGCGGAGGACTCCCGCTGCGCCAGATCCACCACGGTCACCAGCGAAACCTGGGCCAGGCCAAGCGCCGGCGCGGCCGCCAGCAACGCCGCCACGGCCGCCGCCGCCCTTGCTCCCCGCGATTTGAAAGTCCCCTTCACCTGCAAAACCGGTCCCTCAGTGTCTGCCGCCCTGCGCCTTGAACTCCAGAGCGGGTTTGAAGTCGTGCGCCAGCGCCAACGCGGCCTGGCGTTGCTGTTCCGCGCCGGCACTGTCGCCCTGGCTGGCCTTCAGTTCGGCCAGCCACAAGTGGGCAACGAACGCGGGCGCCTCCTCGGTTTTGACAGGCCCAGCCAGGTAGCTCTCCAGCAGCTTTTGCTCCAGGCCAGGGTCGCGGCGGGTGGCGCGCAGAATCGACGCTCCCAGATAAAGGGCGACGCCGGCGTTCCTGTCGCGTGCCGCGGCGGCCTGACCGCTGTGGATGGCCTGCTCCATCTCGGTCCAGCGTTGGCGCCGGCGGTAGAAGCTGGCCAGGCTCATCCACTGGAATGCAGGGTGTGTGCCGGCGGTTACGGCTTGTTTGAACTCGCTCTCGGCGCTGTCGTAGTCTTTGCGCTGGTCGGCCATGTGGCCACGCAACTCGTGGGCGCGCGCCTGATCGATGCGGTCCAGTTGCTGGGCGACGCTCTCGGCCTTGTCCATGCCGCCGCCCACCACGCCGGGCGCGGAGTAGTAGAACTCGCCCAGGTCGTCAAGGGCCTCGGCGTTACGAGGGTCGAGGCGGGCGGCCTGTTCGAATTCGGCGCGGCTGCGCTTGCCCAGCCCGTAGGCGCTCATGAACC
>JBAVMZ010000144.1:0-11333 GCA_049690595.1 Occallatibacter sp.
CCTGGCGCCAGCGCCGCGCCCTGGAGATCAGCGCGCCCGATGGCTGGCTGACGCTGGTAGGTCTGCAGTGGCTGGAGCCCGGCGTCAACGCCGTGGGCTCGGCCCAGGACAACCGCCTCCGCCTGCCGCCGCCGGCGCCCGAACACCTGGGCGTCTTCACCGTCAGCGGCAAGATCGTGCAACTGCTCGCCCCTGCGGGCGGCTTCCCGCCGGAGCTGACCCAGGACGGCGCCAAACCCCGCGAAGGCGCGCTGACTGTAGACAACCTCAAGCCCTCGCTGCTGGCCTGGCACGGGCTAACGCTGATCGTGCTCGAGCGCGGCGGCCGTTACGTTCTGCGCGTCAAGGACGCCGACTCGCCGGCCCGCGCCAGCTTCCACGGCCTGCGCTGGTATGACTCCGACGCCACCATGGTGATCGCCGCCCGCTGGATTCCCTTCACGCCCGCGCACCAGTTGAAGATCCCCACCGTGATCGGCACCACCCTCGAGATGCCCGCGCCCGGCGTCGCCGAGTTCACCCTCGCCGGCAAGACGCTGCGCCTGGAACCCGTGCTCGAAGACCCCACCGGCAAGACGCTCTTCTTCATCCTGCGCGACCAGACCTCGAAAACCACCACCTACGGCGCCGGCCGCTTCCTGCACACGCAGATTCCCGACCACGGCCTCGACCAGCCGGGCGAGCTGCTGCTCGACTTCAATCGTCTGGAGAACCCGCCCTGCGCCTACACGCCCTGGGCCACCTGCCCCCTGCCCCCGGAGCAGAACCGGTTGCCCGTCGCCATCGAAGCCGGCGAGATGCGCTACGAGCCCTGAGCCGGTGAGGTCATGGTCTCTTTCATTCACATTGTCGACCAGAGGAAAGAGCAGGCCATCCTGCGAAACGGTATCTTATCCCCCAAGCGCCGGTCCGGTTTCCGGGGCGTTTACGCGATGCCAGTCATTCCAGACTTTGGAATGACCCATCAGTGGGCCAGGGAACTGAAGAGGCGGCCGATTCTGACGCTGATCTGCGTGCAATTCAAGATCCCCGATGAAGAACTTGTTCTGGTCGGCAAATACAACGGCGAAAAACTCGAAATGACAGCCGCGGAAGCGCTGGGCGTGGTTCTCGATCACACCGACCCGATGGGGCTCGAAGTCGTCGTTCCCCGAAAGATCACCGCGAAGGAAATCGTCCGCACCTACCTCGCACCGCGTCTGGTTGGTTGGCGGTATTATCCGGAGGCAAAGGGCAAGCCACCCTTCTGTCACTGCAAGTGGTGCAACCGAGGGGAGATTCGCGCCCAGCGCCTCATCCGGCCAGATGTTCTCGAATAGATGGCGAGTGGCCCCGGTCTACGGTCTTTCCAAACCAGGATGAGGGTGCCCCCAATCCCTCGCACCCGGGGACCGGGGAAAGCACGAACCCAACCCACCGGCTTTTCCCTTGTCCCTCGTCCCCCGTCCCTCGTCCCTGTAAACTAAGGCAAGCCCAGCCATGTTCCACACCACTGAAGATCTCCGCATCAAATGGACCAAGGTTGTCCTGCCCCCGGTCTTCCTCGAAGAGGAGCGCCCGGAGAGCGATCTTGCCTCCACCACCATCTACGACGCCCGCACCCAGATTCAGGCCATCCTCAACGGCCGCGACGACCGCCTCCTGATCCTGGCCGGCCCCTGCTCCATCCACGACGTCAAGGCCGCCCGCGAGTACGCCGCCCTGCTCAAGCAGGCCCGCGCCGAGTTCGGCCGCGACCTCCTGCTGGTCATGCGCGTCTACTTCGAGAAGCCCCGCACCACCGTCGGCTGGAAGGGCCTGATCAACGACCCCCACCTCGACGGCTCCTACAAGATCAACGACGGCCTCCGCCTGGCCCGCAATCTGCTGCTTGACCTGGCCGAGATGGGCGTCCCCGCCGGCAGCGAGTTCCTGGACATGATCTCGCCCCAGTACATCGCCGGCCTGGTCGCCTGGGGCGCCATCGGCGCGCGCACCACCGAGAGCCAGGTCCACCGCCAGCTCGTCTCGGGCGTCAGTTGCCCGGTCGGCTTCAAGAACGGCACCTCCGGCGATGTCCAGATCGCCATCGACGCCATCCTCTCCGCGGCGCATCAGCACGTCTTCATGGGCCAGACCAAGCAAGGCCAGTCGGCCATCCTGGCTACCACCGGCAACCCCGACTGCCACATCATCCTGCGCGGCGGCCGCAAGACCGTCAACTACACTCCCGAGGCCGTGGCCGAAACCGCCGCCAAAATGGAAGCCGCCGGCGTCCAGCCGCGCATCATGATCGACTTCTCCCACGCCAACTCGCAGAAGGACTACCGCCGCCAGCCCGAGGTCGCCCACTCCGTCACTGCCCAGATCGCACAGGGAGACGCCCGCATCCTCGGCGTCATGATCGAATCCAACCTCGTCGCCGGCGCCCAGCCCCTGGTCCCCGGCTGCCAGCTCGTCTACGGCCAATCCATCACCGACGCCTGCATCGACTGGTCCCAGACCCGCCCGCTGCTCGAAGAGCTGGCCGCCGCCGTCCGCGCCCGCCGCGGATAATCCGGTGTTATCATGCTGGTCGAGGTGCATAAGTTATGACTCCTGACGGGAATACGGAAGCGTACCTACCGTTCGATGCCTACCCGCAGAGTGTGGAGGAGTTAGAGACTCGAATCTGGCGGGGAACGAACTTTCGCCATGGATATGGCAGAAAATTCCTTCAAAAAACCGGGGCGACACGTTGTGCTTATTGCGGTGTAGAGCTATTGGACAGCTATCAGCATTGGTTGACGGCCGTTCTCGACCATGTGGTTCCCGTTAGCGTATGCAGAAAACTCGGCATTATGAAATGGTGCGGTTGCCTCGCCAACGCGGTTCTTTCATGTGCGGCCTGCAACGGATTTGATAACAGACACGGCGCGGAACTGGAACAACCGCCTTTGTCGTTCACCGACTTCCTTGAAATGAGGAGTAGGATTTTCCTAGATCGAAAAGGAAGAATCTCAGAGGTCTGGGAAAGAGACAAGGCTCACTACGAGAAGGAAATCGTCCCATTAATGAGGTAAGGGTCTACCCCTCCCCGCCGTGCCTCATACGGCCGCATCTTGCGAAGAATCCCCCGCCGCAACCGCCGCATCCCTGAACTGCTCCACCTCCACTTCCCCCTCGGGAAAGACTGCCGTGATCCGCAGTTGCCCGCCCATCGCCTGAATAAAGCTCCGCAGCGTCGAGATATACATATCCGTGCGTTTCTCCATCTTCGACACCGAGCCTTGATTGACGCCGAGAATGCTGGCCAAGCTGGCCTGCGTCAGGTTCCGCGCCTCCCGGAGTTGATTCAGCGTAACCGCCTCCACTACGGACTTCACATACTGGCGCGTCGCTTCTTCCTGCTCCGGGGAAAGCGTGCGGCGAATATCCTTCCATTTATGAGCCATAAGTCACTCCCCAATCTCCTCGAGATGCTTGGTGTAAATCCGATCGGCGCGCCGGATTGCTTCCACATACCATTGCGCATCGCCTGTCTTGTCCCCGCCCAGAATCAGATAGGCGCAGCGGCGCGGGTCGAACGCAAACAGGATGCGATAGGGTCTGCCCTGATGCTGAACCCGCAACTCCTTCATGTTGGGATGGCGCGATCCCTTCAGCGTATCCACCCACGGCTGCCCCAGAGCCGGACCCACCGCCGCCAGAGCCTCCACCCCGTTGTGGACGCTGCCGCACTCCTGATCGGTCAGCGATTCGTACCACTCCTTGAATTCATCGCTGACCTCGATCTCCCAAGCCATGTGCCAATTATTCCTCCTAGGCGATATTCCGTCAAGGGAATTAGGTAAAAGGCCGGCTTGGCGCCTCAGGCCCCTCGCTTTTGGCGCCTGGGAAAGCACGAACCCCCGCCCAACCGCGCCCGCCCTCCCGCCTGCCCCATTCCCCGCACGCCTGTAGAATGAGGCGAGCACTCTAGCGGGCCCAACCCATGCCACCCTCCATCTTCATCTCGGCCGGCGAGGCCAGCGGCGAGCATTACGGGGCGCTGCTGGTTGCCGAACTGGCACGTCGGCTTAAGGCGCAAGGGCGCGAGGAGCGCTTCTTCGGCATGGGCGGCCCGCGCATGGCCGCGGCCGGCCTCGAAACCATCGTCCGCTCCGAGGACGTGGCCGTCATGGGCCTCACCGAGGTCCTGTATCATCTGCCCCGCATCTGGCGCGAGTTCCAGAAGCTTAAGGCCGCCATCACCGCCCGCCGCCCCGCCGTCGCCATCCTGATCGACTTCCCTGACTTCCACTTCCGCCTGGCCCGCCACCTCCACGCCCTGGGCATTCCGGTGCTTTTCTTTGTCAGCCCGCAGCTGTGGGCCTGGAAGAAGGGCCGGCTCAAGTTCGTCCAGCGCTACATCGACCGGATGCTCTGCATCTTCCCATTCGAGGAGCCCTTCTATCGCGAGCGCGGGGTTCAGGCCGAGTTCGTGGGCCACCCGCTGGCGGAGATGCCCGCGCCCACGGTCAGCCGCGCCGAGTTCGCCCGCTTGAACCGCCTCGACCCGGAGAAGACCTGGATCGCCCTGCTGCCCGGCAGCCGCGCGCGCGAGATCAAGGACAACCTGCCGGAGATGCTCGAGGCGGCCTGGGGGCTGGAGGCGCACGAGGCGCTGGACCGGATGGAGTTCGAGTACCTGGTGCCCTTGGCGCCCACGCTCAGCGCCGTCCAGCAGGAGATGGTGCTCAACCTGGTCGAGGATCGCGCCTGCGGGCTGGATATCCGGCTGGTCCGCGATGCCCGCGCCGCCCTGCACCACGCCCGAGCCAGCGTGGTGGCCAGCGGCACGGCCACGGTGGAGGCGGCCCTGATCGGCAACCCCTTCGTGGTGGTCTACCGCGTCTCGCCCATCACCTACGCCATTGCCAAACGGGTGGTGACGGTGCCGCACGTGGCCATGGCCAACCTGATTGCCGGCAAGCAGGTAGTCCCCGAGTTGCTCCAGAATGACTTCACCGCCGCGAATATCGTCCAACACATCGAGCCGCTGCTACCCGACGGCGCCCCGCGCCAGTCCATGATGCAGGAGCTGGGGCGGATTCGCGGCCTGTTAAAGACCCCGGCCACCGCGGGAGCCGCCGGAGGCGCCATCGGCCGGGTGGCCGCCATCGCGCTGGAGCAGTTGGGCGCAAGCGCCGCGCGGCCTGCCTCAGAACCGGTTGGCGGCTAAGGACTCTGCACCGGCGAGGCCCGAGTCCGTTAGAGTGATAGAGATTGCCCGCCTGGGCGAAGGTGGACCGTATGGCTCGAAGAATGACTGCGATGGATCGACTGACGACCAGGTTTCCGCTGGCCGGCGCGCTAGCTCTGGCGATGGCCCTGACGCTGCCGCTAAGCGCCCAGCGCATCGAGCGCCCCACACTCACCGTCTCCGGCTACGTGATTGATGCCGAGCTCGACACGGCCTCCCACCACCTGGCGGCGAAGACCCAGGTCACCTTCACCGCTCCGGAGACCTCCGAGCTGGTCAGCTTCGGCTTTCACCCGGCGCTGAAGATATCCAAGATCACCGACGAAACCGGCAAGCTCCTCACCGGCGAGCGCTCGGCCGACGGCACGCTGCGCGTCACCCCGGCGGCGCCCTTCGTCCGCGGACAGGCGAACAAGTGGACCTTCGAGTATGAGGGCGTGCTGTCCGGCAACGAAGACGGCCCCATCGAGGGCCTCAAGCTGGCCGCCATCCAGGAGCCCATCAGCTATCTGCTCTACGCGGCGCGCTGGTTCCCCACCACCGGCTACATGACCAACCGCTTCACGGCGGAGATGCACATCCGCGTGCCCCAGGGGATGAAGGTCTTTGCCTCGGGCAGCGAGGGCGCGCCCAAGCCGGCGACGCTCGCCAGCGGCAAGCCCGCCGACGAGTTCAGCTTCAACTGGACCAAGCCCGGCTTCCCCGGCACCGTCATCGCCGGCCGCTACCTCGGGCCTTACTCGGTGGGCGCGGGCAACGTGAAGGTCTACCTCTCGGTGAGCCACCAGCAGGCGGGCGGCGAATTCTCCCAGACGGCCATGAAGGAGTTCGATTTCTTTACCGGAATCTTCGGCGCGTCCGAGTCCTCGCACCTGAACGTGGTGGAGATTCCCGACGACACGCTGCCCGCGGCCTGGGCGCCGGAGCTGGCCGCCATCCTGGGTTCGCGCGTGGGCGACAAGAGCGGCATCCGCCTGCTGGCCAACACCATCGCCCACCAGTGGTGGGGTTCGGAGGTCAGTCCGCGCACGCTCAGCGACGCCTGGATCACCAACGGCATGTCCCGCTACGGCGAGCTGCTGTACATCGAGGAAGAGAACGGCAAGAGCGCCCTGCGCGCCGCGCTGCCCGACGTGGAGGCCGGCGCCCTGGCCTACGATACGCAGCCGCTGTCGAGCACCGGCCGCCTGAACCCCTTCTCGCCCGAGTTCCAGTCGATGACGCTGGAAAAGGGCGCCATGATCTTCCACATGCTGCGCTGGATGATCGGCGACAAGGCCTTGCTGGCCACGTTCAAGGGCGTGCTCAGCCAGTACGCCGACGGCTCGCTGCGCGCGCAGGACTTCCAGAAGGTGGCCGAGGCGCAGAGCCAGCAGCAGTTGACCGCCTTCTTCTCGCAGTGGGTCGACGGCACCGGCGCCCCGCAGTTCACCAACAAGTACGCCGTCTACCGGCTGGGCAACAACAAGGGCTTCCGCACCATCGGCGAGATCGGCCAGGACTTGGACCTCTTCCGCATGCCGGTGGAGCTGCGCGTCGAGACCGACGGCAAGACCGAGACGCAGAAGGTCGATGTGGTGGGCACGCAGTCGCAGTTCGTGGTGGACACCTTCGGACGGCCGCGCCGCATCTCGATCGATCCGCAGGGCTGGCTGCTCAAGTCCACGCCCGACCTCCAGGTGCGCATCGCCATCCTCAAGGGGCAGCAGTTGGTGGCGCAGGGCGACACCACCGGCGCGCTGGCCGAGTATCAGAAGGCTCTCGAAGCCAACCCGCAGAGCTCGCTGGCCAGTTACCGCATCGGCGAGGTGCTCTTCTCGCAGCGCAACTACCAGGCCAGCGTCAACGCCTATCGCGACGCGCTGCGCGGCGACGGCGAGCCGCGCTGGGCCGAGGTCTGGAGCCACATCCAGCTGGGCAAGATCTTCGACCTGACCGGCCAGCGCGACCGCGCTGTGAACGAGTACCGGCTGGCCGTGCAGACCAACGACAACACCCAGGGCGCGGTGAACGAAGCCCGCCAATACCTGCAAAAGCCCTACCAGCGGCCGGAGAACGAGTAACGATCGCGGCGCGGCTGCCAGTTGCCCGAGTCTCCGCGTTAGCATGGGCGGGACGGTTGAGGGCTGTGCTGTCCCAGGTCCCTGAAGATGAGGGGACCTGGGGCGCCCAAGGTCTGTGGACGGTTCAGAATTCTCTGGATGTGGGCTGCCGGCAGGTGCTTTTCAACCGCCGCCTCCCGTTCCGGCACTCTCCCGCCGGCCAACGCAGTGTGTCCTGACCCAGCTCATCCACGCTCAAGCCCGCCGCCCCGGATGCCGACGAATCCCGTATGGGAACCGTGCGTCCACTCGTTCGTCTTGCTCTGCTCTCACTGCTCAGTCCGGCGGTCACGGCGGCCGTCCCTCTCGTCGCGCAGGAGACGCCCGCGCGCCTCGCCGGGACCGTCGACGAAGGAGCCCGCGCCGCGTTGCCCGCCGCCCTGCTCCCGCGGCGTGCCGGCGATCTGGGCCCAGTCGACGACGCCCTGCCCACGGGACGTCTTCTGCTCCTGCTAGCCCGGTCCCCGCGTCAGCAGGCCGAGCTCGACGAGTACCTCGAGGCCGCGCACACGCCCGGCAACCCCCTCTTCCGCCACTGGCTCACCCCGGCCGAGTTTGGCCGCCGCTTCGGCCCGGCAGGCTCCGACCTGGCCGCTCTCAAGGCATGGCTTGAGGCGCACGGGCTCACCGTTAGCCGCGTTACCCAGGGCCGCACGGCCATCGAGTTCAGCGGCACGGCCGGCCAGTTGCGCGAGGCCTTCCATACGGAGGTTCACCGCTACGACTCCGGCGGCCGGAGCCTTCTGGCCGCGGCAGGCCAACCCTCGGTTCCGGCCGCGCTCGCGCCCCTCGTTGCCGGCGTGCTGCCGCTCAGCAACCGCCAGCCCGAGCCGCAGATTCGCCTGCTGGGCAGCGTGCGAATGAACCCCGCAACCCACGCCGCGACCGCGGAGTGGACCTACCCCAATGGCGGCGCGGTCAGCTACGTGCTGGCACCGGGAGACTTCGCCACCCAGTACGACCTGGGCCCCGTCTACCAGGCCGGTATCACCGGCAAAGGCCAGTCGATCGCCATCGTAAGCGCCTCGAACGTGGACCTCAACTTGGTCCAGGCCTACCAGAAGCTCTTCGGCCTGAGCGCGAGCCTGCCGCAGGTGGTGGTCGACGGCGAGGACCCAGGGGAGAACTCCGCCGCAACGGAGGCCTATCTCGACCTGGAGCTGGCCTCGGCCGTGGCGCCGGGGGCGCGGATCGTTCTCTACACCTCGGACGGAACGGCGCTGGCCAGCGGACTGGCGCTGGCGGCCCTGCGCGCGGTCGAGGACGACCTGGCCGGGACGATCTCAGTCTCCTACGGCGAGTGCGAGGCCTTCCTGGGAGCGAGCGGCAACGGCTTCTGGGCCGCGCTCTGGCAGCAGGCCGCAGCCCAGGGCCAGACGGTCTTTGTGGCCTCGGGCGACTCGGGCTCGGCCGGCTGCGACAACTTTGCCGTGCAAGAGCAGGCCTACTCCGGGCTGGCGGTCAACGGGCTGGCCTCGACGCCATGGAACGTGGCCGTGGGCGGCGCCGACTTTTACTACAGCCAGGCCGCCGGCAGCCAGGGCCAGGTCAACTCGCAACTGGCCGCGTACTGGACCTCCGCCACGGCCTCGCCCACGGTCTCGCTCAAGCAGCGCGTTCCGGAGCAGGCGTGGAACGACTTCTTCGGGCTGAACCTGACCGACGGGGCCGACCCGCTGAACAACGCGGCCGAGTCGATCCTGGCCAGCGGAGGCGGCTTGAGCGGCGCGGCCATGCAAACGGGCAGCGGCAAGGCGACCGGCTATCCCAAACCAGCATGGCAGGCGGGCCTGGGTGTTCCCGCCGACAAGGTCCGCGACCTGCCGGATCTCGCGCTCTTTGCCGCCAACGGCGCCAACCTGAGCTTCTATCCCATCTGCGCCCAACCCGGCGACTGCACCGCCAGCAACGTGAACGCGAGCGGCGCCGTCCAGGTAACGGGCGTGGGCGGCACCTCGGCGGCGGCTCCGGCCATGGCCGCCATCCAGGCGCTGGTGAACCAGAGCGCCGGAAGCTGGGCCGGCCAGGCGGACGCCGTCTACTATCCACTGGCCACCCGCCAGCCCTCGGTCTTTCACTCGATCGCCACAGGCGGCAACCAGGTGCTCTGCGCGGCCGGAACGGCAAACTGCGTTCAGTCCGGGACGGGGGTCACCAGCGGCTACTGGGTTCTCAGCGGCTACAGCGCCGGCGCGGGCTACGACCTGGCCACCGGCCTCGGCTCGGTCGACGTGGCCAACCTGATCAAGTACTGGAACTCCGTGACGCTGACACAGACGGCGACCACCTTCAGCGTCAGCCCTGCGGCGCTGGTCCACGGCAAAACGGCGATTCTCAAGGGCACGGTGGCCCCGGCGAAGGGCTCCGGCACGCCCGCCGGTTCCATCGCCCTGACCGCGCTGACCGGCCTGCCCCACGAGACCGGCCTGGGAAGCTACCCGCTCGTCAATGGCAGCTTCTACGCCCAGGTGGACAACCTGCCCGGCGGCGCCTACCAGCTCACCGCCAGCTACTCGGGCGACGCCAGCTTTGCGCCCGGCAAGTCGGCGCCGGTGACGGTGACCGTAACCCCCGAGACGCCCACGCTGGCGACCAGCGGCTGGGTGTGGAATCCCTCCGATCTCAACCTCTACGCGCTCACCGTGGGGATGACCGTCCCCTACGGCACGCGCATCTTCCTGGACGCACAGCCGGTGAGCCGCAATGCCACGCTGGCCGGCGAACTCACCGCCGCCTCGGGCACAGTGACCTTTACCGACAAGCTGGGCACGGCGACGGCCACGTCCACGCAGCCGCTCAATGCCGCCGGCGTGGCCGAGTGGGCAAGCGGGGTCTTTGCGCCGGGCACCCACACGGTCACAGCCGCCTACTCCGGCGACGCCAGCTACCAGCCCGCGACCGCCCCGGCCGTCTCGTTCACGGTGATCCGCGGCGCCACCACTTTGACGGTGCGTCCGCTGGCCTCGCCGGTGGCCGCGGGCAGCTCGGTATCCGTCGATGTGCAGCTTGCGGCCGGCTACCTGCCGCTCTGGGGCAGCCTGCCCGCGGGCAGCGTTACGGTGACGCTCGGCAACGCCACGGCGACGGTCCCGTTGTCGGCCTTCGGACCCAAAGGCAATGCCACGCTCGAAGGGGTCGCGGTTTTCAGCAAGGTCCCCGCCGGCCTGCTGCCGGTCTCGGCCTTCTGGGCAGGCAACGCGAACTGGATGGGCGCGACGGCCAGCGGCGGCACGGTCCTGGCCCTCTCCACGAAAATGACCCCGTCCGTCAGCCTCACGACCAGCGCCGCCGCTCCCTCGCTGGGCCAGAGTTTCACGCTCACCGCGCAGGTGACCGGTCCCGCGGGCAGCCCCGCGCCCTCCGGCTCGGTGCTCATGGCGGCGGAGGCAGGCGCGTGGGTCGCCACCGTTCCACTCAGCAAGGGGACTGCGAAGCTCGAAGTGTCGGCCGCGGACCTGCCCAACGGAACCAGCGTCTTCACCGCCGTCTACCAGGGCGACGCCAACTACACCACCTCGGCCTCCGGTCCGGTCGGCGTCACCGTGGCTCAGCAGGATTTCTCTTTCACCGCGCCCAGCCCGACGCTGAGGCTCGCGCCGGGCAAGTCCGCCCGAATCGATCTGATGCTGGCGCCGCTCAACGGCTTCGGCGGCACACTGGCCATCTCGGCCGCCGCGCCCTCCGGCGTCACCGTCACCGTCTGGAACCCGACCCTGCCGTTGACCTGCTCGGGCACCACGGCGGCCACGATCACCGCAGCCGCGACGGCCGCGTCCGGTGTCTACCCGGTGAATTTTGTGGCCTCGGGAGGCGGGCACACTCACTCGGCCCAGGTGCTGGTCGTCGTACCCGGCGCAGGCCACTAACCCGCATTCTTCTCTGATCGGGATTACATCCAGTTAGCCTCGCCTGACGCACAATGGGACCATGGCTTACAGGGGAGAAGGCTCAGTCTGGGGCGGTGCCGCACCGCTCCAGAAGAGGCCGATTCTGCCCCACCCCCCATCCCCCTTTCCACAGTTTCACGG
>JBAVMZ010000145.1:0-4116 GCA_049690595.1 Occallatibacter sp.
GCGTGGAGAGCAGCGCCGCGGCCGGAGCCAGCAGGAGCGAGACACGCGTGCCGTAAAGCAGGCGGACGAGGCGGTCGCGGCCCAGGTCGTCGGTGCCGAGCAGGTGTGTGCGCGAGGGTGCGGCATCGGGCTCGTCGCGGAACTGGTGAGCGTAGGAGGCACTGGAGAGAACACTGGGCGCAAGGCTCCCGGCCAGCACCAGAGCCAGGAAGAGAACGGCGGCGCGGCGCGGCGTCTTCATCGCGCGCCTCCGCGCGAGGGTTCGCCGGCCAGAGAGGCGGCTGAGTTTGCCACCACTGTTATCAGCGTGACCAGCATCGTCAGGTTGACCAGCAGGTTGAGGTCGCGCTCCATGGCCGCCTTCCAGGCGAGCTGGCCGATGCCGGGTAGGTCGCAGAGCGCCTCGACGGGCACGGCAGCCGCGAAGGCGAGAGTGAGCGAGATGCCGGCAAGCGCAAACAACTGCGGAGCGGAGACGGGCAGGATGTGGCGCAGCAGAATGCGCAGAGTGCCGGCGCCGCGGGCGCGCGCCGCCAGCACGTGAGGCATTTCCGACGAGCGGGCCAGCAGGCCGCGCGCATAAGTGAAGACCTTGGGCAGGACGATGAGGCCAACAGCAAAACGGGCCGGAGCGCGGGCGATGACAAAGAGCAGAGCCAGCACTGCGGCGGGGATGCAGACCAGCAGGCTCATCCCCAGCGAGGCCAGCCAATCGACCACGCGCGCGCGCCCCATGACCGCAGCCGCTGCCAGCGGGAAACCGAGCATCCAGGCGAGAGCCAGCCCGGCGGCGACGGACTTCAGTGTCTCCGGGAAACGCTCGGCCAGAAGCTGGCGGACGGGCTGGTTGAGCAGGCGCGATTCGCCCAGGTCGCCGTGTGCAAGGCGGGTGAGGCTGTGTAGATAGTAGGCGGCAAGGTTCTCATCGGCCGCGCGCTGCTGCCTCAGGGCTTCGATGCTCTCGCGGCTGAGGCGGCTGTCGAGGTCTTCCTCGCTGGAGCCGAAGCCCGGAGCCAGTCGCACCAGTGTGGCGCCCAGCACTGCACCGAGCGCCAGCACGAGCGCGATGCGCGCCGCGTGACGGGCGGCAGCAATGCCGAAGCGGAGGATCCGCATAGCCATGGCCAGGTTCCTGCCCCATCCGTCGCCGGTAAGGTGCACTTGCCGCGCGACTCTCCTGAGTGCATCGGCGGGACAGAGCGGCGAGGAAGCGGACGGGCAAGAGCTTCAGGGAAAGGGATCGATCGTCTCTCCATTTCGGGAACGCTGGTCCGGTTGGGGAATTGGTTGGAGCATCTTGCGCACCAAAAGAGACCCGGCGGCCACAAGGGCCGCCGGGTCGGATTGCCGCGCTCAGGCGGAGGGGTTAGTTCCGGTTCACTTGCACCTGGATGTTGGTGGAGACAGACGTGAAGTTGTTGCTGCCTGTGTAGGTTGCCGTGATCGAGTGCGGGCCGAAGCAGAGGTCGCCCGCATCGAGGACGGCCACGCCGTTGGCATTTACCTTCACCTTGCCGAGCTGCTTCTTGCCGTCGTAGAAGATGACGTACCCGTCCTTGCTGGGTGCGCCGGCGCTCCACGAAGTAATGGTGGCGGTGAACTTGAAGTCGGTGCCGACCTTGGCCGACCAGACGCTGGGCGTCAGGGCAAGCTGGGACGGAGCCGGGTTGACGGTGAAGGAGTTGTCCGGGATTCCGCAGCCCTGGAAGTTGCCTTGGGCCGGGTACCAGATCTTGACCACGTGGTTGCCCACCGCGGGCTTCTTGATGGTGAACCAGGTGTGGCCGTTGGAGTTCAGCGGCAGATGCACCGGCGTTCCGCCATCGAGCGAGTAGAGCATGTAGCCGGACTTGGTGCCCGAGTCCATGTTCGCGTCGCACTGGTAGTCGCCGCCGTACGGGAACGTGCTGTTCCAGCAGGAGGCTTCCATGGTGGTCGCCTTGGCAGTGACCGTGATGACCACGATGTTCGAGGTGGTCTTGTTGCCACCCAGGTCGGTGAAGACCGCCGTGATCGGATGCTGGCCGACGTTCAATCCGGGCTTCGGAATGTTCATCGACACGCAGTCGTTGTTGGTCGGGATGGTGACCGTGCCCAGCAGCGTGGCGCCATCGTAGAAGCTGATGGTGCCCTGCGGATAGGCCTTGTTCTGGAGCGCCACGCAGGAGGTGAGCTGCGTGAAGCCGGGGTAAGTGAGCTGGGTCTGGGCCGCGGTCAGCGTCACGGTGGCCTTGTTGCCGCCGCAGTCGCAGATCTTCAGCGTCTTGGTGCCGGCGCTGCCCAGGTTGTTGTTGTCACCGGAGTACGTCGCCGTCACTGTGATCTGGCCCGGGGCGAGCGGGGTGTACGAGCAGATGGCCTTGCCGTTGGCGTTCAACGTGGCCGTGCAGAGGATCTGGTTGCCGTTGGTGAAGACCACCGTGCCGGTCTCGTTCAGGCCGCCCGTCACCGTCGCGATCAGCTTGACCGGCTCGTTGACGTTCGGCTCGTTGGTCGAGGCGGTCACTATGGTGGTGGTCGGCAGCTTCTTGACGACGAGCTGCACCGAGGTGGACTCAACCGGGCACAGGTTGCTGGTCGGCGTGAAGGTGACCTTCAGCGTGTAGGTTCCAGCGTTCAGGATGGTGCCCGAAGCCGGGGTGTACACGTAGGCGCCAGGCACCTGGATGCCGTTGCAGGTGGCTACGGCATCCAGCTGGGTCGAGCTCAGCGGGGTTCCGTAGTTGATGGCAGCGGGCGTCGGCCACGTGATAGCCCCGACTGGCGCCAGCACAGTCAGCGTGCCGTTGACGTAGTTGAAGGTGTAGTTACTCGCCGCCAGGTTCTTGGTGGCGAAGCTGATCGGATAGCCGCCGGCGGGCGAGGTCGTCGTCGCCGTCGTGGTCATCGTCGCAGAGCCGCTCACAACGCCGATTCCGTCGCCGTTGACATAGCCGGCGATGGTGTCGGTAAACGTCGGAAGCGGGCCGCCGTAAGGCATCGTCTTGTTGTCGGCCGTCACGGTGAGCACCGCGGGGTTGACCACAAGAGGAACCGTGGTGGTTTCGACCGGGCACGAAGCCGAGTCGGTTGGCGTGAAGGTAACCTTCAGCGTCTGCGTCCCGGCGGCCAGGATGGCGCCAAGAGCAGGCGTGTAGACGTAGCTGCCGGCAACGGTGTTGCCGTTGCAGGTGGCCACGGCGTCAAGCTGGGTGGGCGTCAGCGGCGATCCGTAGGTGATCGGAGCCGGCGTCGGCCAGGTGATGGCGCCAGTGCCCTGCTGAACGGTCAGCGTGCCAGGCACATAGTTGAAGGTGTAGTTGCTCGCCGTCAGGTTCTTGGTGGCGAAGGTAATCGGGTAGGCGCCAGCCGGCGAGCTGGTCGTCGCCGTCGTGCTCAGAGTGGCCGTACCACTGACCACAGCCGAGGTGTCGCCGTTGACGAAGCCGGTGATGCTGTCGGTCAGGCTCGGAAGCGGCCCGCCATAAGGCATCGTCTTGTTGTCGGCCGTCACGGTGAGAACCGCGGGGTTGACCTGCAGCGGAACCGTGGTGGACTCAACCGGGCACGAAGCCGTGTCGGTCGGCGTGAAGGTGACCCTCAGCGTCTGCGCGCCGGAGTTGAGAATCGTGCTCAGAGCCGGAGTGTAGACGTAGGTTCCAGGCACCGTGTTGCCGGCGCAGGTGGCCACAGCGTCAAGCTGGGTGGGCGTCAGCGGCGATCCATAAGTGATCGGCGCCGGCGTTGGCCAGGTGATGGCGCCGGCGGCCTGCTGAACAGTCAGCGTGCCGTTGACGTAGTTGAAGGTGTAGTTCGACGCCGTCAGGTTCTTGGTGGCGAAGCTGATCGGATAGCCGCCGGCGGGCGAGGTCGTCGTCGCCGTCGTGGTCATCGTCGCTGTGCCGCCGACCACAGTCGAAGTATCGCCGTTGACGAAGCCTGTGATGCTGTCGGTCAGGCTCGGAAGCGGGCCGCCGTAAGGCATCGTCTTGTTGTCGGCCGTCACGGTCAGAACCGCGGGGTTGACCACGATCGACTTGGTGACGCAGGTGGCTGCGGTGTAGTTGGTATTGCCAGCCTGGCAAGCCTGCACCTGGATGGTGCCGGCGCCGGTGACGGTCAGCGTGCTGTTGTTGG
>JBAVMZ010000146.1:0-4827 GCA_049690595.1 Occallatibacter sp.
GACGGCGACGGCGTAGCGCGGCTGCTCGAAGAAGGCCGGGGCCAGCGCGGCGGAGGCGGACTGGGCAGCGGCGATGGCGGGGAGAGCGAGGGCGGCGATGGAGGCAAGGCGGACGAGGCGCATGGGCGATCCGGGAGGCTGGATTCTAAGACGTACGCCATGCTATGCGCCCTGGTGGCCGCTGTCCATGGGAGGGAGGGCGGAGGGGTGGGGCTTTGCCGGGGTGGCGGTAGGAGTTCGACATTTACGGGAGTTGCTCGTGGTCGGTGTTTTTCCGTTCGTTTCGGAAAGGGAGGATCGAGGGGCTCTGAGGAGGAGCGCCGTCCCTACGGGACTCCGGATGCATTGTGGGTTGCGGCGACCCCACGCTGAAGCGCGGGGCTAACCAACTCTGCGCCTACGGCGCGGGGCGAGTGGCTTTTGCCGCTGCGTGGCTTCTGTCGATGGCGGCTGGCTTCTGCGGCATGGAGCGTTCCAACACAGGCCGCTTCGAGGGGCTATCGACAGGACGGCCACGGGCTTTTGCGGAGGATACTTACTGCCGTTCCTGACGGATGAAGTTGACAAGGACCCAGAGCATGAAGAGGACCGCGAGCGTGACGGGAACGAAAAGAAAGTAAGCGGGATGAAAAGCGACCATTTCGACGGCTCCTGTGTCCGCATGGGACGAGCGGGCCGGGGAGGCACGCGGCGCACAGGCGGACTAATCCCAGCAAACGCCGGAATTGGTAAGGATGGAGCAGGAAAGTCGTAAGGGGTTTATAAGCGCGGTGGAGGCGTGGTGGCCGGGCGTGGCCGTGCTGGCTGGGGGCCGCCGCGAGGGGGGCGCGCACCTTGACACCGGCCGGTGCGGACGTATCTTATCTTCTCAGGCCTTCTTTTGGGATTCGTCCGTCTCGTGCGCCGGCAGAGCCGCGTTTGGGGCGGGGGAACCCTGAATCCGGGCTGTGTCGAAGAGGAAGCAGACGGCAGTTGGGCCGCAGGCGGAGACGCGGAACGCAGTACGGTTCCGGGCAACGGCAGGCGGGTCCTCCTTGAAGCGCCCGGGGCCAGGCAGTTGGGCTCCCCCGGTCCAAATCCGATCATTCCCGGAGACAAATCTCCCGAGAGCGCGCGCGGCCGCAGGGCTGGGTGCGCCTATGTCCGCGAGGCCGGCGACGAGCGGCATCGAGGGCGAGCAAAGGACGAGTGTGGCAACGAGTAGTGCAGTCATGATTCTGATGCAGGCCGCCGGCGGAAGCAGCCTGCCGATGCTTCTTCCCCTGCTGTTGATACCGGTGCTGTACCTGGTGATGATCCGGCCGCAGCAGAAGCGGCAGAAGCAGTGGCAGTCAATGCTGGCCAACATCAAGACCGGCGACCGGGTGACGACTGCCGGAGGAATCCGCGGGACGATCCTCTCCATCAAGGACGACACGATCATCATCCGCGTGGCGCCGGACAACCTGAAGCTGGAGATCGCCAAGAACGCCATCGCCTCTGTGACCACGCAGGACGCCTCCGGCGCCTGATTTTTTGGTTGAGAGCAGTGCCCTGTTTGGGCCGATCCTCCACCCCATCTGGAAGACACGGGAAACGGAACCATGAAAAAGAATCTCAAAGGCAAGGTGCTGCTGATCACGGTGGTGCTTGTGGCCTTTCTTTACGGCGCATTCTTCGGCACCGACGCACCCAAATACGACAGCTCCAAGCCGGCGCTGGGCCAGTTGACGCAACACATCCACCTGGGCCTGGATCTGCGCGGCGGCGCGCACCTGATTCTGCAGGTGGTGGTGAAGGAAGCGGTGAACGCGGAGACCGACAACACGGTGGGGCGCATCCAGCAGGATTTGCGGACCGCCAACCTCACCTACTCGCAGGTCTTCAAGCCGTCCCCCTACATCGGCCAGGGCGACACCGGCTCCAAGCCCGAGGTGATTCGCGTCGAGGGCGTGGCGGCGGGCAAGACGAGCGATGTCCGCTCGGTGCTCGATAACAAGTACTCGAACGAGTACGACATCTCCGGCGGCGGCGCCGATCGCAGCTTCACGGTGACGATGAAGCCGCAGACCGAGCAGGCGCTGGAGAAGACGACGGTGCAGCGCGCCATCGAGTCGATTCGCGAGCGCGTGGACACGCTGGGCGTGAGCGAGCCGGTGATTCAGGAGTACGGCCTGGGCGCCGACCAGATTCTGGTGGAGCTGCCCGGCATCGACGACCTGGACCGCGTCAAGTCGATCATCCAGTCGACGTCGCGCCTCGAGGTGCACGCCGTGGTGGGCGGGCCCTTCAAGGACGACCAGGAGGCGGCTGCCTCGACCGGCGGCACGCTGCCGAACGACGACATGATTGCGCACGGCTCGGGCACGGTGGGCAACGGTTCGGACTCGGACTCGGTTTGGGTGCTTCACCGGATTCCGGTGGTGGCCGGCAACGATTTCCGCTCGGCCGATCCGGGCACCGACCAGAACGGCCGCCGTTCCGTCAACTTTACGCTGACCAACGACGCCGGTGACAAGTTCTACGACTACACCAGCAAGAACGTGGGCCAGAGCATGGCCGTGGTGATGGGCGGCCGGGTGAAGGAAGTGGCGACGATCCAGAGCGCCATCCGCGACAAGGGCGAGATCACCGGCAGCTTCACGCCGGACGAGGTCATGATCCTGTCGAAGATGCTGAGGACGGGCGCGCTGCCGGCGTCGTTGAACTACCTCGAAGACCGCACGGTGGGCGCCTCGCTCGGAGCCGACTCGATCAAGGAAGGCGTGACGGCGGCCATCGTGGGTGTGGCGCTGGTGATGATCTTCATGCTGATCTACTACAAGGGCTCGGGCATCAACGCCAACCTGGCGCTGTTCCTGAACCTGGTGATTCTGCTTGGGTTCATGGGCCTGTCCAGCTCGACGCTGACCCTGCCGGGCATCGCCGGCGTGATTCTGACGATTGGTATGGGCGTGGACTCGAACGTGCTGATCTTCGAGCGCATCCGGGAAGAGGTCCGCGCCGGCAAGGCGCCCTCGGCGGCGGTCGATCAGGGCTTTGCCCATGCCTGGGTGACCATCGTGGATACGCACGTGACCACCATCGTCTCGGCGGCCATTCTCTTCCTGGTGGGCTCCGGCCCGGTGAAGGGATTCGCCGTCACCCTGACCTTCGGTCTGTTGGCCAACCTCTTTACGGCGGTCTATGTTTCGCGCGTCATCTTCGATGCGCACCTGAACAAGATGAAGCCGGGGGAGATGGTGTCGATTTAGGGAACAGGGAACAGGGAACAAGGGTCAGGGACTGAGGGACTGAGGGACTTGGGACCCAGGACCAGGGTTTGATGGGCTCGCGGGCGGTTGGCCGGCGGGAGACAAACGAACGCCGGGGCTCGAGAAGAGTTCCGGCCCCCAGGAAGGGGAGAGATTCGCGTGGAATTATTTCGTGGCGTCAATATCGACTGGTTGGGGAAGAAGTGGTATTTCCTCGGCTTTTCGCTGATCTTTTCGATTGCCGGCATTGTCTCGATGGCGGCGCACATGCATACGATAGGCAGCCCGGTGCCGTTGGGCGTCGATTTCCGCGGCGGCACAGAGGTACAGATCAAGTTCCAGAACACGCCGGACATCAACGCCATCCGGCAGGCGGTGAACGCGGGCGGCATCGGCGACGCCAAGATCCAGAACTACGGCGAGACCGGCGAAAACCAGGTGCTGATCAGCCTTCCCGAGCAGAAGGTGGAGAACCAACTGGACACCGGGCGGCAGGTGATTGTGACCACGCTGCACGCGCACTACGCCAATCCCTTCGACGATAAGGCGGTGAAGGTGGACGTGGTGGGCCCGACGGTGGGCCGGCAGCTGCAGACCAAGGCAATCGAGGCCACGCTGCTCTCGCTGGCGGGGATGCTGGTCTACCTCTGGTTCCGCTTCCAGCTCATTTACGGCGTGGCGGCGGTGGTGGCCTGTTTCCACGACACGTTGATCACGATTGGCGCCTTCTCCCTGACCAACCAGGAGATCTCGCTGACGGTGATTGCCGCCATCCTGACGCTGGTAGGTTACTCGATGAACGACACCATCGTGGTCTTCGACCGCATCCGGGAGAACCTGCGCATGAGCCGCAGGGAGACGCTTCCGGACGTGGTCAACCGCTCGATCAACCAGACGCTGAGCCGGACGGTGCTGACCTCGGGATTGACCTTCCTGACGGTGCTCTCGCTGTATGTTTTCGGCGGGCAGGTGCTGCGCGGCTTCAGCTTTGCTCTGGTGGTGGGTATCCTGATCGGCACGTACTCGTCGATCGCCATTGCGGCGCCGATGCTGGTGGCCTGGCAGCAGTACCGGGCCGGGTCCGCCCAGGCGGCGACGCTGCCCGCTGCCAGGCGGGGAAGGGGCTAGACACGCGATTTTCCGCCGTTTCCCGCGCGCTCTTGGCACGGGGAGCACAGTTCTGATATAGGTTTTCACACGTTGCTTTGGTGCTGTTCTGGTGCTGGGAACATTTTCGATGGGCCCGGTGTCTAAGAAGAGGTAAGCAAACACCCGATTCGAGGCTGGCCATGTTTGAAGACTCCACGTTTGAATCCAGCGGCAGGATCAAGAGCAAGAGCAAGTATTGGATGATGGTGACGTTCATCACCAACGGTTCGATTCTGCTCCTGCTTATCCTGATTCCACTGATCTACCCCGAGGCGCTGCCCAAGGCCGCCATGCAGATGGCGCTGGTGGCACCGCCGCCGCCACCCCCGCCGCCGCCCCCGCCGCCGCCGCCGGAGGCCGTGCATGTGGTCCACGTGCAGTCCGAGATGATGAACAATCAGCTCACCGCGCCGACCCGCATCCCGCACGACATCAAGATGGTGAC
>JBAVMZ010000147.1:0-4499 GCA_049690595.1 Occallatibacter sp.
GAAGGTGTCGGCGGCGCAGAGCAGGGCCTTGCGGCCTTTTGCGACATAGAGAGCGGCGAGTTTGCCGGAAGTGGTGGTCTTCCCGGTGCCGTTCACGCCCACCAGGAAGGTGACGCGCGGCGGGGCCTCCGGCACGGCGTGGGGCCTCTGCGGCGCCTCCATAATCGCCCGCAACTGTTCCTTCAGCAGCGCGCGCAGCTCTTCGCCGCCCTCGATGGCCTGGCGGCGGGCGCGGTCGCGCAGCGCTTCGAGGATCGTCTGTGTGGTCTCGACGCCCAGGTCGCTGGTCAGCAGGGCGGCTTCGAGGTCGTCGAGCGCCTCGGCGTCCACGGTCCGGGTGAGGGCGACCAGGCCTTCGATCTTGGTGGACAGCGACTCGCGGGTGCGCGAGACCGCCTGCTTCAGGCGCGAGAAGAGCCCGGACTTAGGCTGCTCGTCCGCTGCGGGTTGCGCGTCCGGTGTCTCGGGTTCGGGGGTGTTCCTCTTGCCGCCAAAGAGCTTCATCATGCGTCGGGCTTCCACCTCTGAGTCTAGAGCATGGACCAGGCTGGGCGCGAAGGGGCGCCCGAGCAGTAAGATGGCTGCAACAGAAAGACTGCACGAATTGTCGCACTCGAGGAGCTACGCAATGGCAAGGTTGGGATGGAAGGGCGCTCCGCGCCTGGGGTTGGGATTCGTTTGCCTCGCGGCCGGGATGCTGGCCGGCTGTGGCGGCGGGGGTGGCTCCGCGCCGCCGCCCGCGCAACAGACGGCGACGCCGGTCTTCTCGGTGACCGCTGGAAGCTACACCCGGCTGGAGAGCGTGGCGATCACCGACGCGACGCCGGGGGCCGCGATTTACTACACAACCGACGGTTCGACGCCGACCGAGGCCTCCACGCGGTACACGGCGCCAATTCCGGTAACGGTCTCGCTGACGTTGAAGGCCATGGCCGATGCACCCAGCTATCTCAACAGCAACCTGGCCCAGGCGAGTTATGCCATCAATCTGCCGGCAGCCCCGTCAATCCCAACCGTAAGCGACATTCACCAGGGGTTCATCTATCAGATTGTTACCGATCGCTTCTTCAATGGCGACCCGGGGAACGATAATCCTGCGCAGAGCGCGGGCCTCTTCGATCCGGATGGCTTCACCAGCCCTTCCAATTGGCACGAATACTGGGGCGGCGACCTCGCCGGTATAACTCAGAAGATTGGTTACCTGAAGTCCATGGGCGTGGCGGCCATCTGGATTTCGCCGCCGGTCGATAATATCGATGCCAGCACCGGCTCGGGCTCGGCCCAGGCAAGTTATCACGGTTACTCGCCGCGGGATATGATGCGGGTGGAAGAGCACTTCGGCGACGTGAACAACAGTTGGGGAGCCTTCGACAAGCTGGTAACAGCCGCACATGCAGCCGGCATCCGTGTCATCGTCGACTTTGTTGCCAACCACACCAATCCCATCGGCGCGGGAGAGTACGGCTCGCTCTATAACAACGGAGTCAAGGTTACAGATTACAGCAGCGACACTGGAGCTTCGCTTTACTACCACCATAACCCGGACATCGCGGACTTCAACGACCGCTACCAGGTGCAGTACGATACGCTGGACGGGCTGGCCGATCTCGACCAGGAGAATCCCTGGGTCGATAACTATCTGAAGGCAGCCGTGACTCAGTTTCTCGATCGCGGCGCCGACGGCTTCCGCTTCGACGCGGTCAAGCATGTGAATTGGGGATGGGAATACACGCTGGAGAACTCCATCGCGAACTGGCAGCCGCAGGCCGGTCAGCCCACGGCCGCCGAGCGCCCCTTTCTCTTCGGAGAGTGGATGGAAGGCTCCGGCGACACTCTCTATGCGGACTCGGTCAAGTTCTCCAATCGCAGCGGAATCGATCTGCTGGACTATCCGCTTTACTATCCGATGGTCGATGTCTTTGGCGCGGACAAGAGCTTCTACGAGATCGACAACGAGCTGACTCTGGAGGACGCCGGACCGTCTAACTCAAATGCGGCCGCTTTTGCCCAGCCTAACGACCTGGTAACCTTCTTCGATAACCACGACAACGCTCGCATCCAGTCCAAGGGGGCCGACGCCATGGCGGTCAAGATGGCCACCGCCTTCCTGATGACCTGCCGCGGCGTTCCCATTCTCTATTACGGAGACGAGCAGTATCTGCACAACGACACCAACGGCGGGACGGACCCTTACGACCGAAACGCGATGACCAGCTTTGCTTCGAACGACGCGGTGCTGCTGATTCAATACCTGGCTGCCCTGCGCGCGAGCAATCCGGCGATCGCCTACGGCTCAATGGAGCAGCGCTGGATCAAGGACGATGTGTATATCTACGAGCGCAGGCTCGGCGGGAACGTTGTGCTGGTTGCCATCAACAAGAGCGCCGCAAACGACCAGGCCGTCAGCGGGCTTCTTAGCTATCTTCCTCCGGGGAGTTACTCCGACTATCTGGCCGGGACCATGGGTGGGACCGGAATCGTGGTGGGCGGAACTGCGGGAAGTAATAACGCGGTGGATAACTTCGCGTTGCCTCACCGCAGTGTCTCCATCTGGGTGGCCTCGGGGAGCGTGCCTCCTTCCGTGGGCAGCGTTACGCCGAGAGTGGCCAATCCAGGGGTGACGGTGACGATCGGCGGGGCAGGTTTCGGCGCTACGGGCGGAACGGTGACCTTCACGCAGGGAGCGACCGCGCTCACAGCCGCCGTAGCGCACTGGAGCGATGGCCAGATCACCGCGACGGTGCCCGCGCTCGCCGGCGGCGCGGCGCAGGTGACGGTGACGCAGAATGGCACGGCCTCGAATCCGGCGCCGTTTTTTGTCTCCACAGGCAGGTTGATCCCGGTGGACTTCACCGCCAGCGGCGTTCCCGCGCTCGGGACAGGAGACGTGGTTCTGGTGTCTGGGAATGTGGCCGAACTCGGGAACTGGTCAACGGACTGGAACGCTGCGGCGGGGCCTGCGACGACGCCCGCAGCCGGGAGCAGCCTGTTGACCGTGGCGTTGCCGGAGGGCGCATCTATCGAGTTCAAGTGCATTGTGCGGCGGGCAGATGGCTCGGTGCTTTGGGAGACGGGCGCGAATCACACCTACACGGTGCCAGCCTCGGGAACCGGCGCGGTTGCTATAAGTTGGCGGCGATGAGGTAAACCGCGAACGAAAGCCCGCGGGTGGCGAGCGATGGAACGGCTGCGTCACCCGCGCGGAAACTCACTTCTGCTAACTCTGCGTGGCGATTTGCGAGGCCGAACGGGCGCGCCACTTACCGCGGGTAAAGTCGGGGAACTTCGCCGGAGCGCTGCCCTGCGCCAGCGAGAGCCGGCTTAGCGGGCCGGTCGCCGACCAGGCCGCGGCGTCGTAAACGTCCATATCGGGCACAAGCCCCTGCTTCATGCACTCCAGCAGGCGGTAGATCATGATGTAGTCCATGCCGCCGTGGCCGCCGTGCTTGCGTGCGATCTCGCCCTCGCGCCTCCAGAGCGGGTGCTGGTGCTCTTTCCAGCCGTCGATCGACGCCCACGCCTCGCCGCCGGCCTGACCGTCGAAGTAGATGCGCGGCGGGTAGTCGGCAAAGACGCCCTTTGTGCCGGCGACAACGTTGATGCGGTCGTAGGGGTGCGGATTGACGGTGTCGTGCTTGACCGTGACGGTGAGTCCGTTAAAGGTCTTGAGGATGGAGATGTTCATGTCGCCGTTCAGGTAGCGCTCGGCCTGGCGCGGGTCGTTGGCGGCGACGTGCTCCTTGCGGTAGAGGTCGAGCCCGCGCTGCGGCGTGCTCACGGAGACCAGGTAATCGAAGCGGTCGCCGCGCTGAATGCCCATGTAATTGGCCACCGGGCCGAGGCCGTGCGTGGGATAGAGGTTGCCGTCGCGCTGGGTGTGCGCGGTGCGCCGCCACAGGCCTTCGCCCTTGTCGGAGAAGAGCTCTTCGCGCAGATCGTGGATGTAAGCGCCCTCGCCATAGAGCAGTTCGCCGAAGAGCCCCTCGTGGACCATGCGCAGGATGAGTGTCTCGTTGTAGCCGTAGCAGCAGTTCTCGAGCATGATGCAGTGCCGCCGCGTCTGCTCGGAGGTGTCCACCAGCCGCCAGCAGTCTTCGATGGTGTAGGCGGCGGGGACCTCGGTGGCCGCGTGCTTGCCGTGCTTCATGGCGGCCACGGCCATCTCCACGTGCCAGTCCCAGGGCGTGGCGATGACGACCAGATCGATGTCGTCGCGGGCGACCAGGGCCTCGAAGGCGTGATCGCCGTCGGTGTAGAGCTCGGGCGGCTTCTGGCCGGCTTTGACGGCGAGCGACTGGGCGTGCTCGGCTTTGGCCCTGACCACGTCGCAGAGCGCCACGACGCGGGCGTCGGCGGCCAGCAGGTTCTCGAGCAGGCTGGTGCCGCGGGCGCCGGTGCCGATGATGCCGATGCGCGGCCCGGCGACGGCGCCGAAGGGGACGCCGATCATGGTGGCCGCGCCGGCGGGCGGGTTCTCGGCGTGGAGCGCGGGTACGGCC
>JBAVMZ010000148.1:0-6391 GCA_049690595.1 Occallatibacter sp.
GTCCACGTCTCTCCCCCTGAGCACATCCGGCCCTCCTCTCAATCCAGAATCGGGCCGCCTGGTCACCCCCAGGGGGTGGGGGATTTTTCAACCGGCGTTATGGGGATTTTTGCACCGGCGCTGACAACCAGGGGGTCGGAGGTTCAAATCCTCTCTCCCCGACCAACAAATCCCATAAAATCAGTTGATTAGCTGACTGCCCGTTCCGGCCTGTGCCGGAACTTGGGTCCATTCGGGTCCCAAAAGCCTCTCGACGCCTTCAACCGAGCGCCGCGCGTCTTCCGGAACAGCGTGGATGTAGTGGTCTCGGGTCACCTCGGAAGAGGAATGACCGAGCAGCGCCTGGGTTGTGCCGATGGGAGCCGCGGTGGAGTCCAGCAGGGTTGCGTGAGCGTGGCGGAACCGGTGCCAGGTCACATCGGGAATTCGCCCTTCAACGATAGCGATTGGCCCGGTGACCTGCTCAAGGGCGACAAGCGTTGGGTCTATGGCAACCCGCCCGCTGGTAATGCCAACTATGCTTGGGTGCAGCGCTTCATCTCGCATCTTGCCCCAACCGGACTGGCGGGCCTTGTGCTGGCCAACGGGTCCATGTCCTCGAATCAATCCGGCGAAGGCGAAATCTGCAAGGCCATCATTGTGGCCGATCTGGTGGATTGCATGGTGGCGCTGCCCGGGCAACTCTTCTTTGCCACACAGATTCCCGTCTGTCTTTGGTTTCTGGCCAAGTCCAAAAACAAGCGGTCAGAAACCTGGGAGTGGAACATCCTCCGAACGATGGGACCGGTCAAAATGTGAAGACCGGTCCAAATTCCACGCGCTGGTCCTGCCAGATACGGGACGGCACTCCGGCAATAATCCAGAACTTGCCCAGCTCCGGAATGGCGCGCGAACTGTAGTGTGTCGGTTCGACCCCAAACGTGACCCACCGGTTGATCTTGTAGCACAAGGTCGCCCCAATGAATTGCTCTCGATCATGGGCATGCCTATCCCCTGGCCAAGCCGGTTGGGGCCGACTAAGTCAAGTAACCCAAGCTGCATGGCGGCATCCCTGTGCACGAGCTGGTCCTTGCCTGCGTGCAGGTAGAGTTGCCAGCCGGCGTTGTAGCCCTTCGGGTTGGCGTTAAGCCAGCGCGAAAGAGGCAGTCCGAGTTCGGCGAAGCCGCCATAGGCGCGCACGCCATGCTGCGGAGTCACCACAACATCGCTGGAGGGGAAGGTCCCCGCGCCTGGATTTACCTTGCAACCCAGAGGCGCAATGCCTGAGAGCGTGCCCGTGCGACCTCCGCCACACTGGACCCTGGTTCCAGCGTCAACTGCACAATCTGACGCTTCTCTGAGACCGACCGCCCCCGGCGAACACGCCGTTATGGACCTACATCCTCTGCATGTGCCATGAGGCGATGTTTACGCCGAGCGCCTGATCACGCTAGGGGAAACTGCGTACGCTTACGCTGCACCGGTACCAGGCCGATCAGCTGCCGCAGTGACTCCTCATAGGAAGGCCGGCTGGAGGAATGCCTGCAGCCGGCCTCGGTTCCATCGTTGATAGGATGCGGCAACTGCGCACGGCGCATTGCACGAGCGGGCGCGATCCCAAGGGCTACGCTTTAATTCACGGGCGTGTCTCCCGTGGCATCGAAGGTTGCGTCCGGTGGAATCAGAGTGGTGGAGACGGTCCTTTCATCTTTAGAGCCGGTGTAGACGGCAATCCGGGAGGAATCGATGCCCTTCTCGCCGACCAGGTAAGCTTTGGAGTTGACCGCTCGCTCACTGGCCAGCTTCTTGCCGCCTTTCTCATCGGCGGCGGCGTTGCCCACGATGGCAAGTTTCGCCTCGGGGTTGCGCAGGAGATTGAGCGCGATCTCATCCAGGCAGGCCTTGGACTCGTTGTTCACGCGGGCTGGACGCTGGGGATCCCGCTCAAACTGGATGGAGCACAGATCCCTGGTCGCGGGTTTGGGCGCGGCGACTGGAAGCGTAACTGTCACCGCGGTTCTGCCCCAGGCGGTCTGGCCCTTGTCATCGACCACACTGCAGGTCACGGTCGCAATTCCACCCGGGGAGCCGCCGGTAGAGAGAGTCGCCGTCGACCCGCTTCCGCTCACGGACCCTGAGGTCGAGCTGTAGCTGTACGTCAGGGGCCGATTGTCCGGGCTGACGCCTATGGCCGTGATCGTGGAGGGATCGCCGGAAAGCACGGTGGATGGATTAGCTGTGCAACTTACGCCCGGCGGCCCATACACCCTCACCGCATAGGGCGCAGTGCAATCGGCATTCTCGCCCGGCTTGTCGCTCTGCGAGACATGGCCTTTGAGCGTGTAGGCGCCTGCGGCCAGATTGGTCGTGTCGATCTTCGCCGTGCTGGATACCCCGGTTACCGTTCCGCCGTCCACGGACCAGGTGTAGACGGCCGTCCTTGCCGGGTCCAGATTGACTGCCGTGCCCCAGCCGACAATGGGCTCTCCGGAGAAGACCGTCGATGGGTTGACCAAGCAGGAATAAGTGAGCGGCGACGGGGCCGGCAGTGGAGGAGCGGCATCTCCGCCGAATGTGAAGACCGGTCCAAATTCCACTCGCTGGTCCTGCCAGATACGGGACGGCACTCCTGCAATAATCCAGAACTTGCCCAGCTCCGGAATGGCGCGCGAACTGTAGTGCGTCGGTTCGACCCCAAACGTGACCCACCGGTTGATCTTGTAGTACAAGGTCGCCCCAATAAACTTGCTCTCGATCATGGGCATGCCCATCCCCTGGCCAAGCCGGTTGGGGCCGACTAAGTCGAGTAACCCAAGCTGCATGGCGGCATCCCTGTGCACGAGCTGGTCCTTGCCTGCGTGCAGGTAGAGTTGCCAGCCGGCGTTGTAGCCCTTCGGATTGGCGTTAAACCAGCGCGAAAGAGGCAGTCCTAGTTCGGCGAAGCCGCCATAGGCGCGCACGCCATGCTGCGGAGCCACCACAACATCGCTGGAGGGGCAGGTCCCCGCGCCTGGATCTACCTTGCAACCCAGAAGCGCAAAGCCTGAGAGCGTGCCCGCGACGTTATCGACACCCGTACCCAGGAAGAAGGGCGCCGGAGTTCCACCGTTCACGTTCACAAGAGGAATTGGGAAGAGATGGGTCGTGTCGGTGTAGTTGGTCGTGAGTTCGCCGCTCAGCCCCTGCCGCAGGTCAGCGCCTCGATAGCCGCTCAAGACGAAGGTAAACCAGCGTGTAGGCAACTGCACCCCTACATTGTTGCCCCACATGGTGCTGTTGGCGGTATAGCCCTTGGCCAACGGAGTGCCCGCGACCAGAGCAGTGGGGTATGCGTCACCGATCAGATCTTCAGCCGTAGTGGATTCGACGGACGTACGGTGTCCATAGAATCCGGACCAGAAAATCTGCGCGGGTGCAACCGCAGGGGCCTTGTCAAGCTGGAACTGGAAACTCAATCCGGCCTCAAGCTCGGGACGGTCGGAGTCGGCGCCCTGGCGCTCGGCCTGGCCGACCTGGTCTAGGAAGCCGGTGGTGGGCGACACCCCAGGTGGACAATAGAGTGCCGTGAGCGTACAGAAGGTGATTTTTTCCACCTGCCCCGAAGTCGGCATCATGATCGCGAACTCAGGCAAGAGCTTGTATTTGCGAGCAGAGTCACTCAGCTGCTTAACGACCCCGAAACGGAACTGCGGCGTGCGGTTGTAGGTGGCGCCGTAGGAGGCAGCGTTCCACGTGGTATCGAGCATGTTGGGCAGTGCCTTGGAGCCGAACAGAGTCCAGTCCTGTCCTCCGACAAAGAATAGGCTCGTCTTTTCCGTGGAGCGGTAATCCATGCGCACCCAGGCCAGGCGCAAACGCAGGTTCGGGTCGCCAATCGAGGTGACGTCGGCATTATCGGATTCATTGAAGTTCCCTTCGAAATCCGCCTCGAACCGGCCGGTGAGGGTCATCTTCTCGGAGATGCTCGGCCACTCGAGATTGACGCCAATGCGGCTTTGACGCGCTTTCATGTGGAACTCGGGGTCGGCATTGGGGCCCGTGTTAGTGCCGGGCAGCAACATGAAACCGCCGGGAATGGGAAAGTCGTCGCCATTGGGTGAACTGCTGTCCCGTTCCCCGGTTGCTTTGATGAAACCGTAGGGCGCAAACGTCACCGGGCCGACCTTGAGGCCGGCCAATGCGCCGGATTGAGGCGATTCGAAGGCGACCGTGCGCTGAGGGTCGATCGCAGCAACCGGCAGCACAGCGGCAGGCATCGATTGCGCAACTTCAGGCTGCGGCGCGGGAGTAGTCCGCGGCTGCAGCGCGGGTGCGGGAGTGGTGGCCGGGACCGCGGCCGCGGACAGGTCCATCGCTGTCAATACGCCTTTGCGCGTGAGCACGTCAACCAGAAGTTGCAGCTGAGATGCGGGGGCTGCGACGCGCAGAGCATCGGCCTCGGAAGGCGTGAGCACTCCTTTCTTCAAGAGCGCATTGACCAATGCGGTGAGATTCACAGCGCCTTGATCCGCGGCTGGCGCGGCGGTTCCGGCAACCGCGCCGTCGCTGCCTGTATTGTCGCCCTGCATACTTCCGCGGGAAGCCTGGGCGCTGGAGATACAGACGAAGACAAAGGCGAAAAACACATACAGTACAGCGATCGAGCGGCTTCTCATAAGACCAACCTCCTGGTGCGGATCAACCGTCTCATCTTTGTTTTCAGACAGTCAGGGCTCCGCTTTGGACCGCCTCTGGCGAGTGCTCACTTGGCAGAATCACTGAATTCCACCGCTGATGTATGCTCTGTTTTGCTCACTTTCAGTTTGCCGGCTCTTTGGCCAGTGCCTGATTTTGAGCAAACGCGGCTGCTGAGCGCCTTAAACACATTGGTGCGAATCGTTCAACAGCAAGCTGCCCGATGAGTTTCTGAACGGCAGATCTTCTGCTTGCTCAAGGAAGTGAAGGCTTTGGCTGAACGCTGGCGCGTCTATTCCAACGCCGAGACGCCCCATTCTTCGCTGGGCTACAAACCACCAGCGCCGGCTGCATGGCAGACAGAGGCATCCCAGGAGTACGGAAAAGTGGAACGCAAAGAACGCTCCCACTTTCCCACACCCCCTACCGCGGCGACGGGCAGATCTCTACCTCTCCCGCTGCGCTACACTAACACTCACTCTGGTACAAACTGCCGGGCAGGCCAGTGGCGGGGCCGGCGGCGGTGGTGCTGATGGCGGTGTTGACGGTGATGCTGCGGGGGATCCCGGGGCTGAGAGCGTCGGGGGACTGAGATTCGCTGTTTCCCACCCTTGCGTCAGGAAAAAGGCGCAAGGATGGTGCACGGAGTTACTCTGGTTTTCGGCCGGTCGGCACCAGGATTTCCATGGCGCGGGACCATACGCCTTCCGTGAACTTTCTCGAAGAAGAATGATCCATATCGTGCTCGGCACACAGAGGAAAGCCACGGTCACAAATGCAATGACCGTGGCATCCTACTATTGCAGCCGCGTGATGACCAGATGTGCTGAGACGGGGCTGGCTCCGCCCGCTAATGGCGTAATGGTTAGCGCAGTAGTATTGCCTGCGGGATTACGAACCGTGAGCGTTGAATCTGCCAGTGTGGTTTGCACCAGGGCCATTTCGACGATCTGGCTGGTGCCGGTCGCTCGTCCAACGACAGTGTAGGCGAGTGCATTTCCATTGAGGGTCAATTCAAGTTGTCCCGGTTCGTTCACACTCACCTGGAACATGACCTGATACGTACCAATGGCGCCGAGACTAAACTGCGTGGTGTCGATACGAGTGATGTTGGTGCTTGCCAACGCTGGTCCATTTTCCGGGAACGATACATCTCCATCGACCGCAACAGTCGCGGCGTTATCGCCAGGCATTAATGCATAGAAGTCGGCGAAGTCCAGGAGGCCGCCGGATGGACCCGTAGGGCCAGCGGGACCTATGGCACCTGTCAGGCCGATTGGACCGGCAGGACCTATGGCACCTGCGGCGCCAGTCAGACCCGTCAGGCCTATTGGCCCAGCGGGGCCTATGGCACCTGTGGCGCCTGTCAGACCTGTCGGACCTGTTGGGCCTGCGGGACCTATGGCACCTGTCAGGCCGATTGGACCGGCAGGACCTATGGCACCTGCGGCGCCAGTCAGACCCGTCAGGCCTATTGGCCCGGCGGGGCCTATGGCACCTGTGGCGCCTGTCAGACCTGTCAGGCCTATTGGACCAGCGGGGCCTATGGCACCAGTGGCTCCTGTCAGACCCGTCAGGCCTATTGGACCTATGGCACCTGTCAGGCCTGTTGGACCGGCGGGGCCGATGGCACCTGTGGCCCCTGTCAGACCTGTCAGACCTGTTGGGCCAGCGGGACCTATGGCACCTGTGGCGCCTGTCAAGCCTATTGGACCTATGGCACCTGTCAGGCCTATTG
>JBAVMZ010000149.1:0-1741 GCA_049690595.1 Occallatibacter sp.
GGTCGAGGCGGTGCAGCCGGCAGGAGGCGACCAGCGACAGGATGTGGCCGGAGCTCTCGGCGTGTCCGTCGCTGCCGACGAAGAGCCACGCCTTGCGGCCGACAGCGATGGCTCGCAGGGCCCTCTCGGACCGGTTGTTGTCGAGGACCAGCCTCCCGTCGTCGAGCACGCGCATGAGGGCGGACGGCATGGCTCCACGCGCTACTCCCGGTGTCTCCGACGCTGCCCATGCTTCGTCGCGAGCACGCACTTTGAGTGTCAGGGTAGGCTTCTCGCTCCGCGGCGGTCAAATCGTGCCGCGAGGTCTATCGTCGCCTCGGCTTGAATCCCGGGCCCTGCCTACGCCGCGTCCTCAGGCGCCGGCGGGTCTACCCCGTCGGACTGGGCCAGGTCGTCGAACATCTCCTCCTGCGCTGGCCGCCTTGCTGACTCCGCCTCCGGCGGTTCTTTCCACAGCCCCAGCTTCTCGAGCTCCTCCCTGATCTTCTCGCGCTCCGTCACGTACCGGACGATCTTCCTCAGGCCGCCGCAGTCGCACTTGAGCGCATCGATCCCGTGCACCCGCTTCAGCAGCTTCGCCCACGAGATGTACTTCTCTTCGGGGCTCTCCTCGACGCAGCGATCGTCGAGGCCGGCCAACGGATCGCTCGGGTCGGGATCCATCGAGAGCTTCTCGTCCTCGGGCTCACAGCCAGCGTGGCTGGTGCAGCTCTCCGGATCTTTCCTTCCTGGCCGCACCAGCCGCTTTCGAAGCTTGGCGCGCGCTGCGAACACTCCGTGATACGTCGTGTCGTGGCTCCCGGGCGGCGGCACCAGCGACGCGAGCCGACGCATCAGCGCCATCGGTGTCAGCTCCATCGCCGCTCTGCCGTTCCCCATCGGCCGCTTGAACCTGATCAGGATATTCCCGCTCGGCAGCTCGCTCATCCGCTCCAATGCCAGCGGCGGGCGCAATACATATCGGAGGAGGAATTCGAGTCCCTTCCGGTCGTTCTCATGCAGATGCCTCGCTGCCTGCAGCGAGTAGCCGTCTACGTTCGCCAGCATCCTCCCCGACGCCTCGCCGAGTCCTTCTACCGACGCGAGGTGGATCGGCAGCTCTCCCTGCTGCGAGTGCGCACGCATCCGATCCATCGCGTCCGGCTCGATCGCATCGCCGTCGATCCTCGCCAGCACCTTCCTCGCCTTGCGCACCACCCTGGCGACGATCTTCTCGATGTCTTCCTGCTTCGGCTTCACCTCGTGGAAGATGACCCTCCCGTCCTCGATCGCGAAGACACCATCCGGGATCAGGCTGTGCACGTGCGGATAGAGCAGCAGCCGCGAGGAGAATCGCTGGGTGAAGGCGATCGCACCTGTGCGCCCGTCTTTCACCCCGAGTGCACGTGCCTTCGCTCTCTGCCAGGCCCGCACCGAGCGCAGGAAGATCTCTCGCAGCCTGGCCAGCAGCGCGACGTCCCGCGCGAGGAGGTAGCGAAGATCTGCGGGGAAGGCGAGCACCCAGTGCCGATACGGCGCCACCGGCAGCACGCGATCCACCAGATCCGCCGCCGTGGCGTGCGTACTCGCCCTTCCATGCCATCGCCGTGAACCTCGTCAGCCAGATCGCTCGCGCAGTCCAACACGATCCTACCCCCGGAGCCTTCGCTCGTCCTCGTCCTCGGGCGCCGACCGCCCAGCCGCTCGACCCGGGCGCCACCCCCAGCTCGACATTGAAGAGGCCGATGAGGCTGGGTGTGTC
>JBAVMZ010000150.1:0-2678 GCA_049690595.1 Occallatibacter sp.
TGACAAGCCCCCAGATCCTTGACCTCCGACCCCTGATTACGGCCTCTCCGGCCACACCGCGTCCGGACGCTCCGGCTCGGGCTGTTCCGGTCCCAGGTTCTCCGCGCTGATCCGCGCAAAGATGAAGTTCTCCGGCGGCACTGGGCTCCCCTCGAGCCTGCGCAATAGCGCCAGTTGCCCGGCGTGCGTCATCGCGTCCGAGAGCGGCCCCTGGAGCAGCGTCTCCGGCGTCAGCACCTGCATTCGCACGCCCTCCTCGATCAGCCGCCCCAGGTCGGCCGCCACCGCGTGAAAGTGCTCTACCGCCTCGCGGAAATCGGCAAACTCCGGCGGCTGGTATACGCCGCCAACGAAGAACGTGCGCGCATAGCCCAACACGCTATCCATGTGCCGCACCAGCTCATGGGGCGTGCGCACCTTCTCCCCCGCGCGGAAATCCGCAAAGCTCGCTGGTGCACCGCGCAGCGCCTTCTGTGTACGGTAAGCCACCGCCGCCAGGAAATGTTTCAACAGCTTCCTCTGCGCATCCATCGCCACCCTCCCCCAAGTCCCTCAATCCCTTAGTCCCTCAGTCCCCCGTCCCCTTCACCACATCCCTCCGGAGCCGCCAGTACGCCGCCGGCGGCACGTCAGCCAGCGGCAGGCCAGGCCCTTCCCACAGCAGCCGCGGCCCGTCCTCGCTTGCCTGGTGCAGCGCCTCCAGGTGGAAGGCGTGCTTGCCGGCCAGCAGCCCCATCGTCCCGCGATCGTACCGCAGTGCATTGCCTGGCGAGCCGCATACCTGCGCGAACGGCGGTCCGGTCCGCGCCACCTCCACCCCGTCGATCACCAGGCGCGCCCCATCCCGCGCCATCAGGTGGAAGCTGTACCCCCCATCGGCGGGAATATCCAGGTATCCGTCCCACGCCGCCGCATAGCGCGTAAAGCCTCCGGAACCCTCCAGCAGGCTCGCCGACTCGCCGGTGAAGACCGCGCGTTCTCTTCGCAGGTCGGGCAGCTCCGTCCACGAGCCGGGATAGATCCGCCACGCCAGACCGGGGCTCAGCGGCTCCGCCGGCGCCGTTGCCTCGAACCAACGCCGCGCCACCACCACGCCCTGGGCCGCCCAATCCACGTGCCCAGCCTTGTCTTCCACCCGCAGCAGCACGCGGAAGCGCCCCGCGCCCGTCGCCCCGCCGTTCAGTTCCGTCCCCTCGGCGTCTGGGAAGCGGTGCCGCACCCGCTGCCCGTGCGCCTCGGTCCCGTCGCCGAAGCGCCACGTGTAACGCGCGCCCGCCGCCTTCTCCGCGGCGAAGCTCACTTTCGTGCCCGGCTCCACCACCGGCGTCTCCACGCGGAACCTCGCCTCCGGTCCCTGCGGCCCGGCGAACTTCGCCGCTGCCGCGCCCGCCGTCACGGTCAGCGGCAGGTCGACGTCCGTCTCCGCCCGCCTTTGTCCCACCTTCACGTTCTCGAACGTCACCCCGGCCACCTGCCCGGTCAGCGTTGAGCCCGCCAGCGCCGGCTGATCCAGCGCCCAGATGTTGCGGAAGGTGAACCCATCCAGCCCGGGCAACTCCTGCTCCATCTGCGCCAGCGAGTACCAGTGATCCAGAAAGAGGTTCTCGAAGGTGTACCCCGTGTGCTCGCCTTTGGCGCCGTCCGCTCCCCAAAAGCCGAGCACCCCAAACGTCTGTCCGCAGGCCCCGATCCCCCCGTGCAGCACGTCCGAGTCGCGCAGCGTGAACTTCCGCGAGTTGAACGTCTTGCGCGGCCACCCCGCCCGCACAATGTTCGAAATCGAGGTCGACAGCACGCTCCGCTCCACCAGCACGTTCCCCACATCGTGCCCGGGCCGCAGAATCTCCTCGTCGGTATACCCGTCCCAGTTCCCCTGGATGCCAAAGACGTCGTCCGAGGCGCGCAGAAAACTCTCCCGCACCACCGCGTCGCCACCGCCCAGCCAGTCCATCCCGTCCTGGTTCGCGTTCCCTGGGTTGCCCCCCATCACGCGGATGTCGTTGTACTGGAACCCCGTCGAGTCCTTCATCTGGATCGACCAGCTCCGCGCCCGCACCAGGCACGTCAGCCCGTCGATCTCCACGTTGTGCGCCTCAAAGGCTCCAATGCAGTGCCAGTCCGGCTTCTGCATCCAGCCCTCGTCGGCGTTCGGGTCCTGTGTCCCCTCGTACACAATCGTGCCCCGGCCCAGCACCCGCACCTTCTCCACCTTCCACAGGTTCAGGCTGCCGAAGACGTATGCTCCCGGCTCCAGATAGATGGTTTCACCGCTCTTCGGGTTCAGGCTCTCCCGGTGCACACCCGCCGCCACCACCCGTACCCCCGGTTCGGCGGGCGGCGGCCCGGGCGGCGTGCCGTAGAAGACGAAGAGCATCCGCGCATGGTTCAGGAAGTCGCCCGGCCGCTCGATCGAGAGCTTCGCCGGCCCGGCCAGCCGGAAGCGAATCGTCTGCCCGTCGCGCTCCGGCCGCAGCCCCAGCCGCCACGGCTCCATCTCCACCCCGCGATCCCAGAAGCCCGGCTCGGCGGCCGTCACCTCCACCTGAACCGGACCCTCCCCGTCGAAGGCCACATACTCCAGGCTCGCGGCCGCGTGGGCCACGTCCACCGGCCGCCCGTTCACCTTCACCGTGAAAGCCGTCGAACGCAACTCCACCGGAACCGGCGCGGCCTCAATC
>JBAVMZ010000151.1:0-2006 GCA_049690595.1 Occallatibacter sp.
CCATTCACACCGAGGTCGGCCACACCTGCGTCGGCGCCAAGGTGAATGGCCGCATGGTGCCCCTGCGCACCAAACTGCGCAACGGCGACGTCATCGAGATCGTCACCCAGAAGGATCACAAGCCGAGCCGCGACTGGCTCACCTTCGTTAAAAGCCCTCGCGCCCGCAACAAGATCAAGCACTGGCTCAACGAGGACCAGCGCCGCCGCGCCGTCGAGATCGGCCGCAAGCTCCTCGAACGCGAGGCGCGCCGCTACAAGGTGCCCATGAGCCAGATCGACGACCAGGACCTCAGCCGCCTCGCCGGCGAATACGGTGTCGCCACCGCCGCCGACCTGCTGGCCGCCATCGGCCAGGGCAGGCACACCGCGCACCAGATCCTCAACAAGCTCGCCCCCGGCTTCGCCAGCCCCGCCGAGCCCGAATCCACCGAGCCCAAGCCGCCTCCGACCGCCGAGTCGGCCATGTCCGACGCAGTACGAAAGCTCCACCTCACCGGTTCGGACTCCCTCCAGGTCGAGGGCCAGAACGACCTGCTCGTCTACCGCGCCCGCTGTTGCAACCCCATCCGCGGCGAGGAGATCGTCGGCTATGTCACCCGCGGCAAGGGCGTCGCCGTCCACGCCCGCGGCTGTCCCAACGTCCAGAACCTCCTCTACGAAGCCGACCGCCGCATCGCCGTCGAATGGTCGCGCGCCGAGGCCGTCCCCGGCCGCCCCCTCCGCTACCCCGTCAAAATCACCGTCGAGTGCGACGACCGCTCCGGCATGTTGAAAGAGCTCACCGCCGTCATCTCCGACGACAACACCAACATCCGCGGCGTCGAGATGCGCCAGGACAAGAACGGCGACCCCATCATCGAGTTCGTCGTCGAAGCCGAAGACCTCCGCCACCTCAACCGCATGGTCCTCGGCCTCCGCCGCGTCGCCGGCGTCCGCGCCGTGCAGCGCACGCAGAAACTGTAGCGGCCGTCCCAAGCGTCATCTCCCTGGTCTAAATCGAACAGATTCCTGCTGCGCCGGATGCGACCCTGATTGAGCGTGCGACCTCTCGTGCCCGCTCGAACGGGAGGCGGACCGCCGGCCCGGCAAGGAGACCCTATGTCCTTCGGAATCTATGCAGCAGGAATCGTGATCCTCATCGGCGGGCTGGCGTACGGCGCACACCTGGCGCACGTGCCACCGCAATGGATTGCCGTGGGCGCAGTCGTCCTATTGGGCGCGGGAATTCTCTCGGCGGTGAAAGCCACGCGGCAGAAGGACTCGGCCAGCTGAATTGCCGGGACATGAGCGTCGACCAACGTCCACAATCCGCCACTGGGAGGGGTGCTAAGCAGGGAGAAGATCGGCGTTGTCGAAACGGCCGAAGCGTTCTTCCAACGGCGTTCCGCAGGGGCGGGCAAGGGACTCCAGCATTACCTCGACATGGCTCCCAATGTTCCTCTCGATCCGGGTGACGAGTTGCCCGAGGGGTGGACCGCGCAATAAGCCGCGCAGTACCCTGATCGCATGAACACAGGACTGGACCCGGTCGCTCTCCTCCACAACATCCACGTCATCGACGGCGGCCTCGCCTCCGAGCTGGAGTACAGGGGCGCCCGCATCGACGGCCCGCTCTGGTCCGCGCACGTGCTTGAGGACGAGCCGGAAAAGGTCGTCGCCGTCCATCGCGCCTACATCGAGGCGGGCGCGCAAATCATCGCCACGGCCAGCTACCAGGTCTCCCGCATGGGCTACGCGGAGTACGGTCTCGCCCCCGAGCGCGCCGACGCCGCCCTGCTCCGCTCGGTCGAGCTGGCCCGCCAGGCCGCTGCCGGGTGCACTGGCCGCCGCGTACTGGTCGCCGGCTCGCTCGGCCCCTACGGCGCGGCCCTGCACAACGGCGCCGAGTACCACGGCAACTACGCGTGCTCCCACGCCGATCTCGTCCGCTTCCATCGCGAGCGCATCGCCGTCTTCGCGGCCGCCGAGGGTCCGCGCCGACCCGACCTGCTCGCCTTCGAGACC
>JBAVMZ010000152.1:0-33259 GCA_049690595.1 Occallatibacter sp.
GCGTTACCCTGGGGCCGGGTTGGCCGGGCAAGAGCGGAATGGCGTGCTCCAGCGCATCCCGCGCCTCATCCAGCCGGGAATCCTGCTTCAGCGTGCTGCCCAGAATCGCCCAGGCGTCGCCGTTCTCCGGGCGCAGGGCAACGGCCTTCCTGAGCTCGACCACCGACTCGTCCAGTCGGCCCACCTGCATCAGCAGGATGCCCAGGGTGTACGGCGGATCCTGAAGCGCCGGGTCGAGCTGCCCGGCCTTGGTCAACTCGGCGATGGCTTCGTCGATGCGGTCCTTGAACTTGAACGCAAGGCCCAGGTCGTAGTGCAGTTGCGGGTCGTTCGGGTCGATGGCAAGCGCCGCCTGAAAGTCCCCGATCGCCTCGTCGAAGGCCGAGAGCTGCACGTGCGCGACGCCCAGATCCTTGTGAATGACTGCGGCATTCGGGTCGATCGCGAGAGCCCGTTCAAAGGAATCCAGCGCCTCCTTGGCCTTGCCTGTCAGCGTCAGCGCCAGTCCGAGGTTCGTCAGGGCGCTCTCGTTGCGCGGGTCCTGCTCCACGGCCTTCTGGAACCAGGGAATCGCCTCCTGCTGGCGTCCCAGCCGCTGCAGCACCATGCCCAGCTCGGCGGCCGCGCCAGCCAGTCCCGGGTTCAGCCGGACTGCTTCCTCGAGTTGCGGCAGGGAATCTTCGTCCGCGTTGGCTGCCTCGAGGTTCCGGGCCAGCTCCAGCCGCGCCTGCGCATTCGCGGTATCCAGCTTCACCGCGCCTTCGAGATAGGGAATCCCGGCCTTTGCTTCGCCCTGCTGCCGGTAGACCACGCCCAGGTGAATCCGCGCCGGCACAAAGCCGCTGTCCGTCTCCAGCGCCCGCTGGAACTGGAACAGCGCCGCGCTCCAGTTGGCCTGTTGCGCGTAGAGCGAGCCGATGTTGTCGTAGAGGTCGGCGCGCGCGCCCCCGCGTTCGATGGCCCCCTGAAACAGCTCGATCGATTCCGCCAGCTTGCCGGCAGCGGCCAGCGTCCGCGCGTAGCTCTCGCAGAAGGCCGCATCCTCGGGCTTGGCCCCCGGCTGTTGCGAAGCCTGGTACGCCGCTGCAAAGTGGCGCAGCGCCCTCTCCGGTTGATTGGCCTTCAGCTCGGCAAGCGCCAGATTGGCCTCGATCGCCTCGTCGCCCGGCTTCAGCGCCAGCGCCACCTCGAACTCCTGAATCGCTTCGGCAGGCTTGTTCAATTCGACAAGCACCGCCCCCAGCGCCTCGTGGGCTTCCGGGATCTTCGGCGCCAGTTTGGCCGCCAGCGCGAACTGCTTGCGCGCCTCTTCGAGCTTGCCCGCCTGCATGGCAGCGTAGCCCGCGTGGAACGCCGCATCGGCGCGCCTGAGCTTTTCGGCATCTTTGGCCGCGGGCGCCTGCGCGCCAGCCCATGCAACCGCGATGCCCAGCAGGGCGGCAAGCAATGCTATGCGTCTCGTGCTCGCCATCGCTTACTTCCCCATCGCCTGGCGCTGGCTGTGCTGCAAGTCAACCACCATCTTGAACTCCCGGTTGGCCTCCGCCAGTTGCCCGGTCGCCTTGTATGCCTGGCCCAGCAGGTTGTGCGTGATGTAATTCGACGGGTCCATCTTCACCGCATGATCCAGATAGTGCAGCGCCTGGATGGGCTGCTTGAGCTTCAGAAAGACCTCGCCCAGCAGGATGTACGGCGCCGTCGCGTTCGGCTCCAGCAGCACCGCGCGGTTCAGCGACTGCTGGGCCTCGGCGAATTGCCCGTTGCGCAGGTAAGCGTCGCCCAGCCGGTCGTACATCACCGCGTTCAGCGGGTTGATCTTGCGCTCGGCCTCCAGCTCCTTGATCGCCGCCGCCACGTCGGCCTTGGCCAGCGCCACCTCGCCCAGCAACTGGTGCGCCCCTGGCAGCGACGGATTGAGCTCCAGCGCCTTGCGTGTCTGCCGCGCCGCTTCCATCGTCAGCTCGCGCCGGATAAACAGGCGCCCGGCCACCAGGTACGCCTCCGCCGAGTCCGGCGCAAACCCGAACTGCCCGGCGAAGGCGTGCCGCGCGTCGTCGTAGCGCTGTACGTCCGCGTAGCAGAGGCCCAGCACGTACTGCGGATCCACGTTCGCCCGCTCCACCGCCATGTGCGCCCGCTCCAGGAAGGGAATCGCCTCTCCCGCCTTGCCCTGGCGGAAGAGAATCACCCCGTGCATCTCGGCCGACTCGCGATCGGCCGGATCCTGCGCTTCGGCCTTGATGAAGGCCTCGACCGCTTCGGGGAACTTCTCCTGCTGGTAGAAGATCATGCCCCGCAGCCGCTCCACGCCCGCTTGCTCGGGGGCCTTTGCGGAGAGCTCGTCCAGTATGGCCTGCGCCTTCTCCAGCCGGCCCTTGCCGGCCAGCTCCTGCGCCGTCTGAAAGGGGCTGAGCGCGGGAGCCTGCGCGTCGCTCGCCGATGCCGCCGTCGCTGGCTGCGCCGGCGCCTGTGTTTGGCCCTGAAGATTCGGCGCCAGAAGAGCAAAAAACAGAAGTGTGCGGAGAATTCGCGCCATAAGTAGTCCCTGAGTAAAGTCTAGTTCCTCGGAAAGAGTCTCTGCCAGCCAGCCGCTCTGGCCCCCTTGCCTCCAGTCGTAGCGGCAAAAGAAAGAGGGGAGCCGAAGCTCCCCTCGAGTTTTGGTGCGGCTCCTCGCGCCTAGAACTGCAGGCGGAAAGAGAATTCGAGCTGCCGCGGCGAACCACCGGCGCCTTGGCCGGTGATGTTGCCGGTCGACTCAACATAGCCGCCGGGGTTGCCCGCGTTGATGTGGTTGAAGGCGTTGAAAGCGTCGGCGCGGAACTTCGCCACCACGTTCTCGTAGACCGTGAAGGCCTTGGTGACGGCCAGGTCGGTGTTGAAGAACTGAGGTCCGAAGTAGGTGTTGCGGCCCACGTTGCCAATCGTATCCAGACCGGGCTTGGAGAAGATTCCGCCGCCCAGCGATTGCGCATCGTAGAAGGTCCGCGTGCCGGTGCCGTTTCCGCCCGCCTGGAACTTCGTCAGGTGAGTCTTCATGCGACCGCTGGCATTGGCGTAGCAAGGCGCGCCCGTGCCGCCCACTTCCTCGTAGCACTCGCTGGAGCTGAGCGAGAAGGGCAGGCCGCCCGACCAGTTCAGAACCCAGCTAAGCTGATAGCCGCCGACCAGAAGGTCGGTCAACCGGTTTGCGTTGGCCATATACTGCTTGCCCTTGCCGAACGGCGTGTCGTAGCTGCCGTAGGCGGTCAACTGCTGTGTACGGACGTTGCTGTCGCGGCCGTGGGTGACCTTGTGGCTCCACGTGTAATAGCCGGAGTTCTCGTCGAAGGCCGCAGCCCACTGGTAGTTGAGGGTGGTGGCAAGGCCCTTGGTCATGCTCTTGGCCAGGGTGATCTGAAGCGCGTCGAACTCGGTGTTCTGGTCGTCGCCGCGGTAGGAGATGCCAGAAGTCCAGCCGCACATGCCCGCCGTAATGTAGGGCTCGTTCGTTGGGGTCTTGTAGTTGGCATCCTTGCAGGCCGGGAGGCTGCCGCCGTAGTACCGGCTCAGGAAGTTGTAGGTGGAGGTGCCGCCATCCTTGGCGATCTGGCCGCCAGGAACGGTGCTATCCCAGTGCAGAGTCTGACCGTTCACGCTGTAGGAGCCAGGCAGAGAGAGACCCGCTTCGGCAGGGTTGGTGCCGTTCGAGTCGCCGTCGCCCAGGGTGTGCGTGCCCTTGTTGCCCACGTAGGCCAGGGTCAGGGTCAGGGTTGGCGTCAGGGCGCGCTGCACGCTCAGGTTCCACGCATCGATGGCGGGGAAATTGAGCGAGTCGTGACGGGAGCTGGCGTTGACCGAGTAGCCCGGATTCGGCAGCAGGCCGTTGGAGGGGACCGCCGGGAAGAACGGGGTGGTCGAGCCAGGACCGTTCGAGTTGGCCGGGTTGCCCGGGCCGTCCGCGCTGTTGAGGACGAAGACGTTGCCCAGCGTGGTGGCCGAGCTCAGCTGCTGGTTGCCCAGAACCGGCAGGTTCTGCGTAACCGTGTGACCGAAGATCGAGCCGAAAACGCCCGTGTCGAAGCTGCGTCCGTAGCCGGCGCGAATGACCGTCTTCGGATCCAGCTGGTAGGCAAGGCCAATACGCGGAGCAAACATCTTCGCAGGGCTGATGCCCCAGCCGAGGTTCGAGCCGATACCGCCGATGCCGGCGATATGCAGGTAGCCGTCCTTCATGTTCAGCAGTGCGCCGCGTCCCGCGCCGTTGACAGTCTCCGGGAAGTAGATCTCCCAGCGAACGCCCAGGTTGAGGGTCAGGTTCTTGGTCGCGCGCCAAGTGTCCTGCGCATAGAAGAACGTGCGCTTCTGGAATTCCTTGGCGTTCTGCTCGTGGTACTGCGCGTTGCCCACGAAGCGGCCAAAGTGCGTCACGTCCTGCAGAGCGAAGGTGGCAAAGCCAAGACCGCCAGAGGTATAGTCGCCCTTGCCGATTTCCCCGTTGATGTTCGGGTCCGAGGTCGGACCGCCGGAGAATTGCAGCAGGCCGGCGCGATCGGTGTCGGAAGGAACGCGCAGGTTGCGGCCGTAGCGCAGGTCAGCGCCCACCTTCACAGAGTGGTTGCCGATGATCCTGGTCCAGTTGTTGACGACCTGGTACTGATCTTCGCGCTCGGTCAGCGGGCAGTTGCAGCGGTTGATGCCAAGACCGGCGCCGTACTGCGGCTGCGTGTTGCCGCCCGGAACCGTGTCCATCTGGAAGCCCGGCGAGCCGGACGTGAAGTAGTCGCCCAGGTTGATGTTGTTGATCCCCAGCGTGTTGGCGAAAGGCTGGCCCTGATCGTACTTCGAGTCGATGACGTTGTAGCGGTAGTAGCCCAGACGGAAGTCCGTCAGCAGCTTCGGGTTGACCGCGATATCCATGCCCGAGGCCACGCTGTCGTTGGCGCCCTTCGAGTTGCCACCGTAGTTGTTGATGCCGAATCCGGGGCCACCCGCCGCGCCGAACATGACCTTGCCGGTCAGCGTGTCGGTAAAGCGCGAGAAGCGCTCGAAAGCGTGCATCCGCTCGCTGAGAGCGTAGTCCACGCGCTCGGTCCACTGATCGCTGTTGAACAGGCCAGTGCCCGAAGAGTGGTAGTTCGAGTCCAGCGTCGAGACACCCTTGGTGTAGGGCTCGAGCAGAGACCAGAACTTCAGGGCCGGGTTGGTTGCGGCGGTGCCAATGTACGAACGGGGGATGATGTTGTTCGGGAACGGAGTCGGATCATTCGTGACCGGATCCAGCTTGGTCTGGTCGTAGATGATGCCGTTGCCCTTTGCGGTGGAGGTGTTCAGCGCAAGATACTGGCTGAAGTCGCAGCCCGTGCCGCCCTGCGAGTCGGCCTGGTTGCCCAGGCAGGTCTCGGTGGCGAGGTTGGTGGGCAGGGTGTCGCTTGCCGCCGTGCCGACCTTCTGGCGCTGAGCTTCGTAGTTGAAGAAGAAGAACGCCTTGTCCTTGCCGTTAATGACGTGGGGGATCACGATCGGTCCACCGATCGATCCACCGAAGCGGTTCTTCAGTCCGGGCGGAATCGAAGACTGGAGGCCGTGTGCCTTCGCATAGTCATCCGAATACTGGTTGAAGGGATCGCGGGCCAGGTTCGCGTTTCCGGTACGGAAGTCGTAAGCGCTGCCGTGGAGGTTGTTGGTGCCCGAACGCGTCTGCGCCGTTACTACAGCGGAAACGGCCTTGCCCAGCTCGGCGTCGAAGTTCTGCGTGGTGATCTTGGTTTCCGTGACCGCGTCCATCGCGGGGTTGATGACGATGATGCCCAGGATCGGGTCCTGGTTGTCGGTGCCGTCCAGCTCGAATGCCGTGCCGCCAAAGGCCTGGCCGTCGACCTGAATCTGCTTGGAGCCCTGAGGATTCTCATCGGCCGCGTGGGACCAGCCGAGAAGCTGGGCGCCGGGAAGCAGCAGTTGCAGGTTGGTGAAGTTCTGGTCGCCGACTGGCAGCGAAGATACCTGCTGCTGGTCGAAAACCGTGGAAACATCGGCGCGGTCGGTCTTTAGTTCCGGCTGCGCATCGGCGCTGACTTCGATGGTCTCCGTGCCGCCGCCAACCTCAAGCGTGGGGTCGATGCGCGGCGCCGTGTCGGCTTCCACCGAGATGCCCTTGGTCTCGAAGGTCTTGAAGCCCTTCGCCGTGACCCTCAGGTCGTAGACGTCGGGGATAAGGTGGGGAACGCTGTAGTCGCCTGCGGCGTTGGAGGTGACGTTAACGACGGTGCCCTTGGCCTCGTCCTTAACCGTGATCGTGGCGCCGGAAACAGCCGCCCCGGTCTTGTCGGTCACAGTGCCGAAAATCGATCCGTAGACCGATTGGGCACTGGCCGGTGCGATAAGCAGCAACGCCGCGCAGGCGAATACTGCCAGCACGATGGCTGTGCGTAGGTTCTTGTTCATGCGGTCTCCTGAAAAATCCAGTGTTCTTTGTGTCGACTTATGGTGTTGCCCTCTACCCGCGGGTTAGACACTTCCCGATGGGATTCAAAAGCTCCTCCGCCACAGTTGGCGGGATCGCCCAAAAACCGGAGTTGCTGCCCGCAAAGGAAAACTAGACGAGCCGAAAAGGGCACACTCCGGAGCAACCGGAATGATACCGAGAGTTGGCGCTGGTTGTCAACCGTTTAAGCCCTTGGCAGGAGGGGAAAGAGACGGGAAAGGTCATGTCAAAAAATGGAAACATTTACATCCGCCCAGCCCCCTCTTGCCGGACTCCCACTCGGCCCCACCCCCCCCCGGTTAACCCTCACCAGATAAAGCGATTTAGCGAAAGGCCCGCCCCGGCCCGCCCCCGCCCTTGCTCTCCCGACCCCGTGCCGGCGGGGCGCTGTCCGCTCCCCCCAGCCTCGCTTGCGCCATCGTTATATGACATTTATATTGGAAAAGTATAGACATTTTGCGCGGCCCCCCGGCACTGCCGCGGCCTGCGCGACTCGCCCCTTTCTCGCCCTCTCGCCCCCAGACGAACAGCTTTCCGGGTGGAGAGTTCCCTCCACCAAATGGTTGATTCCTTTCATTCATCCGCTTGATCCGGCCGCCATGCAAAGCGAACCGCCTCCCCCGCCTGGTCCAAGCTGCCTGCCTTGCCAAGACCCGGAATCCTGCCCCAGCGGACCCGGTTCGCCGGGGCGGCTGGCCGGGCACAATGACATTTGCCTCCCTGCCAGCCGCTATTAAGGACTCCCCCTTTACTTCGCCGGGGCCGGGCTCAGCGTCAGCTCGGCCTTGGCGCTCACGTCCGGTATCAGAATGTGCAACGCATGGGCCGCCTCGTCCAGATGCGCCTCGACCGCTCCGCCCTTGCCGGTCAGGCTGATCGAGGCCGCCCCCGCCTGCCAGCCGTAGACCACCACCTCGATCGACTTCCACCACGCCGGGTAGCTCCCCGTGCGCTCGCCAAAGCCGATCGTCAGGCTCTGACCCTCCAGCCGGCAGCTGAACTGCTGGCGCAGGAAGACCCCGCGCTGATAATCGAGCGTGTGCCCGTCGTCCTGGTAGAGCGACCCGGTGCAATCCGGCCCCGGATAGACGCGCAGCTCGAGAGGCCCGTCGGGTGTCTCCTCCGTGCTCTGGACCACCGGCTGCATGGGCAGAATCGCCCCCGCGCGCACGTACACCGGCAGGGTCTCCAGCGACGGGTGGATCCTCTCCGGCTCCGGCTGCGGCTTCTGCTCGTCCGCGGCGGCGTTGGCGAAGGTCTCGTCGAAGCTCGGCCGCGCCGGCGGGTGCGCCTTCTTCTCGCCGGTCCAGAAGTCGTACCAGTCTCCGGCGGGGTAGGCCACCTCGTAGTCGTCCATCATCTCGCTGAACTCCGGCGGAGCCACCAGCAGGTCGCGGCCCAGCAGAAACTCGGTGTCCGCCTTCTCGTAGGCTCCGGGGAACTCCAGGAACAGAGGCCGCATCAGCGGCAGTCCGGTCCGCGAGGCCTCTTCGGCCAGCGTATAGATGTAGGGCATCAGGCGGTAACGCGTCTCGATGTACCTGCGCCGGATCGCCTCGTGCTTTTCGCCGTGCACCCACATCTCCTGCGGCAGCGAGCCGATGGTGGTGTGGTCCCGGAACATCGGGTTGAAGGCGCCCACCTCGACCCACTTTGTGAGCAGGTCGGCCGAGGGCGAACCGTTAAACCCGCCGATATCGTCGCCCACCATCGAGATCCCGCTCAAGCCCAGGTTCAGCAGTTGCTGCGTCGAAATCCGCAGGTGGTTCCACGTCGACGAGTTGTCCCCGGTCCACGTGAAGCCGTACCGCTGCCCGCCGGCGGCCGTCGCCCGCGTCAGCACGAACGGCCGCTCATTGGGCTTCAGCTTCAGCAGCCCCTCGTACGTGGCCCGTTCGTTCTCCATGCCGAAGATGTTGTGGATCTCGGCGTGCGTCGCCGTCCGCGTCTGCCGGCCCGGCTCCTCGATGCGATGCACGTTGTCCAGCGGCATGGTCTTGTTCGGCACCAGGAAGACCGAGGGCTCGTTCATGTCGTTCCAGTACCCGGCCACGCCGTCGTCGGCAAACTCCTTGTAGAGCCCGCCCCACCACTCCCGCGTCTGCGCGCGGGTGAAATCCGGAAAGACCGCCGGCCCCGGCCACACCACGCCCACAAACTCCGTCCCGTCGGCCTTCTTCACAAAGTGGTCCCCGGCGCGGCCCGTCTCGTAGGGCATGTAGTTCTGCCCCGGCAGGTGCGCCACGTGCAGGTCGGTGATCGTCACCAGGTGGAAGTGCTGCTTCCTCAAGTCCGCCACCATCCCCGCGAATCCCGGGTACCGTTCCGCGTCCACCGTAAACGGCCGGTTGCGGAACTGGTAGTCGATGTCCAGATAGACCACGTCGGCCGGGATCCGGTCCTTGCGCAGCCGCTCGGCCACCTCGCGCAGCGCCGGCTCCGGCGTGTAGCTGTAGCGCGACTGCTGGAAGCCCAGCGCCCACAGCGGCGGCAGCGGCGGCGTGCCGGTCAGATACGTATAGCCCAGCAGCACGTGCTTCTCCGTCGGCCCGTAGATCAGGTAGTAGTCCAGCGGCCCGCCCTCGGCCCCGAACTGGTACGCATCCCGCGCCTGCTTGCCGAAGTCGAACCACGTCCGCCAGGTGTTGTCCAGGAATATCCCGTAGGCCTGCTTGCCCTGCGTCGCGATGAAGAAGGGAATGCTCTTGTAGAGCGGGTCGGTGCCCTCCTGCGGCCCCACGTCCGTGTTCCACAGCGTGTAGGCCTGGTCCCTGCGGTCGAAGCTGCCCAGCTTGTCGCCCAGGCCCAGGTAGTGCTCCTCCTGCGGCATCTGTTTGGCCACCGTGAACCCGCCGTGGGCAAACTCCATCGGCCGCCCCGGAGCGTCGGCCGAGATCACGTTCCCCGCCAGGTCGCGGACCACGATGCGCAGCGGGCTTCGCTCCACGCGCAACTCGAGCCTGGCCGTGCGGAAGCCGACGGTGTTTGCATCGGCCAGCGGCTGCACCGGCACCGTATGCGTCCGCGGCCCAGCCAGCACCGCCCACGAAGCGTCCTCGGGCAGCTCGCGCCCGGCCGCAATGCGGATGCGCAGAATGTCGTCGCGTTGCGCGGTGATGCGCAGCGTGGCCTGTCCAGCCTCGATGGCAATGCCATCCGGCAGCGGCCTGGCTGCGGTTACGGCCTCCAACGTCACCCGCGCCTGCGCGGGGCTGGAAGCGTTCTGGGCGATTGCGGCGGCTGCAAGAACAGGTACTGCAAGGTACAGCAGGTGCTTCGTTGCGCGGATCATTCTGACCTCTTGGACAACCCGCTCAGAATATCAGCGCGGAAGCCGGCCGGCGGCACACTTGTCTCAGGGAATCGGACGGTCCCCTTGTTCCGGCGCTCAGCTTCCGCCGCGACGAACTCGCTGAAGGCTCGTCCTTATGGCAGAGCCGGCGGCATTGATGATCGATGGCCCCTCGAAGAGACCTGCAATGGATCGCCCCGCACCGTCGACTGCCAGCCGCTCCGCACCGTGGACTGCCAGCCGCTCCGCGCCGTAGGCTGCCACTGCCACCGCGCCGTAGGCTGCCACTGCCACCGCGCCGCAGGCTGCCAGCCGCCCCGCACCGTGGACTGCCACTGCCGCGTGCCGTGGACTGCCAGCCGCTCCGCGCCGTAGGCTGCCACTACCCCCGCGCCGTAGGCGCAGTGTTGGTTAGCCCCGCGCTTCAGCGTGGGGTGGGCGCACCCAATAACCTCCCCGGAGTCCCGTAGGGACGGCGCTTCCTCCTACTACGCATCCGGGCGGCTCTTTTGCGGAAGGAACGGCACAGGCTGCGCACAGACCCGGCAGATGGCACGAAAAGTGTCAGGGCATGACTTCAGTCGTGCCGATAACGCCAATAAAATCAATCGGGCTTTGGCCCCTGCCGCTGTCCGAGCGCCTCTCCCCTATCGTATGGCCTCTTCCGCAACCTGTTCAGGCCTTCTTCCGCGCCGCGCTGAAATCGTCCGTCTTCAGAATCTTCCCGCCCTCTTCGATCACGAACAGCCGGTTCACATCCAGGTCCTTCAGCGTATCCACCTGGCCCGAAGGCCACCGGATCTCCACCACGTCCACCTTCTTCGCCTCGCCCAGGCCGAAGTGAATCCGCAGGTCGCTCGCCGAATAGTACCCGTTGCAGGACTTCACGTCTTCGATCTGCACCAGCGGGGTCCCCGGTTTCGCCGTCAACACCGGCGTCCCCGTCTGCGCCACCACTTTGATCCGCGCGCCGATCCCCGTCCGGTTCGACTTCGTGCCCACCACGCGAATCTTCACCCAGCTCCGCTTCACCGTCTGGTCGCAGCGCAGCAGTTGCGGCGCCGCGTTCACGCAGTTCACCACCGCGTCCAGGTCGCCGTCGTTGTCGTAGTCGCCGATGGCAAATCCCCGCGCCTTCACCGCCGCCGTAATCCCCGATCCGCCGGTCAGGCTCACGTCCTCGAACTGGCCGTTGCGCAGGTTGCGGTAGAGATACTTCCGTTCGGCGTAGCTGGCGTCCACCTGCGTCCCATCCACCTCCGGGTAGACGTGGCCGTTGGCCACCAGGATGTCGAGCCAGCCGTCGTTGTCGATGTCGATAAAGCTCACGCCCCAGCCCAGCAGCCGCGTGTTGATGCCGAGCCCCGCCTGGTAGGTGCGGTCGTCGAAGGACCCGTCGCCGATGTTCATGTAGAGCGAGTCGGTGTCGCCGGCGAAGTTGGTCTTCACAATGTCCAGCAGCCCGTCGCGGTTGTAGTCGCCGATCGAGACGCCCATCCCCGCCTGCGGCTTGCCGTCCGGCGAGTAGGCCACGCCGGCCTCGATCGCCTCGTCCTTGAACGTCCCGTCCTTCTGGTTCACGTAGTAGGTGGCCGAGGTCGAGTCGTTGGCCACGTAGATATTCGGATAGCCGGTGTTATCGAGATCCGCCACGCCGCAGCTCAGCGCATAGGTCCCCAGCGTGCCCCACATCCCGGCCTTCTCGCTTACGTCGCGGAAGGTCCCGTCGCCGTTGTTGTGGTAGAGCAGGTTCTTACCCCCCTCCAGTCCCGGCGGACCGCAGGCCACGGTAATGCCCTTGTAAGTGCAGTTGGCGTCCTCGGGCGCCGGCGCCGTCTTCACGTCGAAGTCGATGTAATTGCCCACGAAGAGGTCTAGGCGGCCGTCCTTGTCGTAGTCGAGGAAAGCGCAGCCCGAGTTCCAGCGCAGCCGGTCCTGCAGCAGGCCGGCCTCTTTGGTCACGTCGGTAAAGGTCCCGTTGCCGTTGTTGCGGAAGAGGGCGTTCTGGCCGTAGTAGCTGACGAAGAGGTCGTTCCAGCCGTCGTTGTTGTAGTCGCCCACGCAGCAGGCCTGGCCCCAGCCCGACCGGGCCAGCCCCGCCTTTAGCGTCACGTCGGTAAAGGTGCCGTCGCGGTTGTTCTTGAAGAGCCGGCAGACCGGTTCCTTGCCCTTGGGGAAGCCTTCCAGCCGCCAGCCGTTCACCAGGAAGATATCCACCCAGTCGTCCTGGTCGTAGTCGAAAAAGGCCACACCGCAGCCCGTGGTCTCGAGGAGGTATTTGTTGCGGTGCTCGCCGCCGAAGATCATCTCCACGTTGAGCCCGGCCTCTTTGGCCACGTCCACGTACTGGACGCCCAGCGGCGTGCCGCGGACCGGCGAGGGCAACCCCTTCTCCGGCGCGCGCACCGGCGCCTCGTAGGCCGTGCGGGCGCTGCCCTTGGGCTTGGCGGGCTGCTGTGGGCTCTCCTGGGCAAAGGCCGGCCGCGCCAGCCTCAACACCTCTTCCAGCGGCAATACCAGTGCGGTCCTCGATAGCGACTTCAAAAATCCACGGCGGGAATACGGCAAGCAGACAATCTCCTGGCGCGCGCACGCTCTCTCTTGGCGGCGCTTTCGCCCGTACCCCGAGTATACCGGCCACTGCTTTGGCGCCGCATCTCGCAGCAGACTCATCGTTCGTCTGATGGGCGGGTGGGTTGATTGGGGCAAGAAAGGGAGGATAGAGAAGACTGGCCAGTGGGGGTTTCTGGATTGCGGGGCGCCGGCCTGGCGCCCCGCGCTTTGCCTGAACAGACTATTCGACGTCCTTGATCGCCGCCAGCACTTTCCCGGCGAGCTCGGGCGGTATCTCTTCCATCCCATGTGCGGTCTTTGCGTGCGCAGAGCACTGCTGCATCACATCTTCCACCGTTTCGCCGGTTGCCTGGAAATCGCAATCGACGCCGACATCGCGACAGCTAATGGACTTGGCCATTGGGGACCTCCTTCGATTTGCCTCAGGCCGAGGCAGCCCAACGGTATCACGCTGGAGTTTTCGTCTGCATCAATTTTGCGGCATGGGCAGGCGCCGCGACACAATCGCCCGGGAGCTTTCCGGAGCCGCGCCCGTTCGGCTTCGGTTGTCCGCTTGCTCGGAACGAGAACTGCGCGGATTGGCGGGTGGCCCAGGTCCAGGGGATTCTGAGCCGTCTTGAGACCGTGGGTGCCCCAGGTCTCGATTCTTCCACCTGGGAAACCACGAACCTCACCCGCCCAAAGCCAAAAACCGGAGCTTCCCCGGCAGGCGACGCCGAATCCAGGTCGGCATTCATCCTGCCCCGAATGCGATCGCCCGGCTCCAGCTCGGAATTGCGGAGAATCAACCTCCCTCGGCGCACAATGGAACTGGAATCTGGCGGGAGGGAAGGCCCGCGGCGGCGCGGAGGCCTCTCGGGAGCGGCCGAACCGGCTCGATCCCCCCTGGGGGTCGCTGTGCGGCAGTACGCCGGAAACCCCGTCAATCGCACACGCGTGCATGAAGGAAGCGAAAGAAAACAAACGACTTGATCGGATTCCGGAGGCATACCCCCCCCCGTTCAAAAACTGTGAAACTGTATAACTGTCTCGCTGTATGACCGGAAAAGAGCCCGCCGCCCCGCGGCAGTTTCCCCTCAATTCAACCGCTTTGATAGAATGCTGCCACCTTGGAACCCGCCTTTCCACGGAGGCTGAAATGACCACCCGCCGGCAATTCCTCGCCGCCAGCGCCGCCACCGTCGCCTTGGGCGTCACGGCAAAGAGCTACGCCCAGATTGCCGGCGCCAACGAGCGGCTCAACTTCGCCGTCATCGGTCTCAACAGCCGCGCCTACGCCCATCTGGACGCACTCAAGGCCAATCGCGCCGCCGCCCGCATCACCCATGTCTGCGATGTCGAGAGCAACATCCTTGCCAAGTTCAATGACAAGGCCGCGAGCGAGATGGGCTCTGCCCCGGAGGCCGTACGCGACTTCCGCCGCATCCTGGAGCGCAAAGACGTGGACGCCGTCTCCATCGCCACACCCGACCACTGGCACGCGCCCATGGCCATCGCCGCGCTGGCCGCCGGCAAGCACGTCTACCTGGAGAAGCCCAGCAGCCACAATCCTCGCGAGGGCGAGCTTCTGATCGCCGCCCAGCGCAGATACGGCCGCCTGGTGCAACTGGGCACGCAACAGCGCTCCTCGCCGCACACCATCGAGGTCGTCGAGAAGATCCATGCCGGCCTCATCGGCCGCGCCTACTTCGCCAAGTGCTGGTACTCGAACACCCGCAAATCCATTGGCGTGGGCCGCCCCGCGCCCGTTCCGCCCGAGCTCGACTGGGATCTCTGGCAGGGTCCGGCCCCGCGCCAGCCCTACACCGACAATGTCCAGCCCTACAACTGGCACTGGTTCCGCACCTGGGGCACCGGCGAGACGCTGAACAACGGCACGCATGAAGTGGACGTCTGCCGCTGGGCCCTGGGCGTCGACTATCCCAACCGTGTTACCGCCTCCGGCGGCCGCTACCACTTCCACGACGACTGGCAGTTCTACGACACCCTGCTCACCAGCTTCGAGTACGACGGCAAGCAGATCGCCTGGGAGAGCACAAGCTGCCAGGGGATGCCCTACTACGGCCGGGGGCGTGGCTCGACGATCCTCGGCACCGACGGCACGGTCCTCGTCGACCGCGACGGCTACGAGATCTTCGACCTGAAGGGCAAGAAAACCGCGGAGTTCAAGGCCGGATCGGCGACGGCCACCGCCGACCTGGTCGGCCGTGACTCGATGACCGAAGCGCACTTCGCCAACCTGATCGCCGCCGTCCGCAAGGGCGACCGGCTCAACGCGCCCATCGAGGTGGGTAACGTCGCCGTGACCATGCTGCACCTCTCGAACATTGCCTGGTTCACCGGCCGCGCCCTCAACCTGGACCCGAAGGACGGCCACATTCTCAATGACGCCGAAGCCATGCAACACTGGCAGCGCAACTACGAACCCGGCTGGGAGCAGGTGTAGCAGCCTGAAAGCCGGACAGCTTTCGCGGACTCATCCGCAACCGAGGTGGAACGAAGATGACCAGCTCCCTCTCCCGCCGCACCCTCCTCCGTTCCGGCGCCCTGCTCACCGCCGCCGGCTCGCTGCCCGGCCTGGCCGTCGCCGCTCCGGAAGCCGCTGCTGGCCGCGCCATCCGTCTGGGTATCGCCACGTACACCTTCCGCAGCTTCCCGCGCGCGCAGATGATCGGCTGGCTCAAGCAGCTCGGGATCGCCAGCATCAACGCCAAGGACGTGAAGGATCACCTGCCCAGCGAGCCCGCCGAAGAAGCCAGGGCCGTGGCCGACTACGCCGCGGCCGGCATTGAACTCCACGCGGGCGGCGCCATCTACTTCACCAAAGACGAGGACGACGACATCCGCGCCAAATTCGAATACGCAAAGCGCGCCGGGCTGCCCGTCATCGTTGCCGGCGACCCCGCGCCAACGGCCCTCAAGCGCATCGAGCGCTTCGTCAAGGAGTACGGCATCCGCATCGCCATCCACAACCACGGCCCCGAGGACAAGCTCTGGCCCTCGCCGCTCGACGTGCTCAAGGATTTGAAAGGCATGGACCCGCGCATGGGCGTCTGCATCGACGTGGGCCACGCCGTCCGCGCCGGCGCCAACGTCGTCGCCGCCATCCACGCCGCCGGCCCGCGCCTGCACAACGTCCACATGAAGGACCTGACCAGCTTCACGGACAGGGAGAGTCAGGTGGCCGTCGGCCGGGGCAAGATGCCCATCCGCGGCATCTTCGAGGCGCTCGCGAGGATCGGCTACAAGGGCTGGGTCGACCTCGAATACGAGATCCACGGCGACGACCCGATGCCCGGCGTCACCGAGAGCTTGGCCTACATGCGCGGCGTCCTGGCGGGCATGGGATACGCAGCCGCAAGCTAAGCCGGCGCGCTCCCAGCCGCATCACTTCCCGGCAAGCTGCTCCAGCAGCGCGTCGAAGTCCTCCAGACGCGCATACTCGATGATCACCCGGCCCCGGCCCTTGTGATCCTCGATGGTGACCTTCAGGCCGAGCGAGCGCTGCAACTGCTCCTGCACTTCGCGGACGTTCGGATCGACCGGCGGCTCCGGCTTCGGCTCTTTTTTGTGGATCTCGGGGTGGATAAGACCCTGGACGTACTTCTCCGTTTGGCGAACAGAAAGCGAAAGTTTGGCGATATGCTGCGCCGCCTTTTCCATCTCCTCCGCGTGCTCCAGGGCCAGCAGCGTCCTCGCGTGCCCGAAGCTCAGTTCCCCGGACTCCACCCGACCCTGCACCGTGGAGGGCAGCCGCAGCAGGCGCAGGAAGTTGGCCACCGTGGCCCGGTCCTTGCCGGTGCGCACCGCCATCTGCTCCTGCGTCATGTGGAACTCGCGCGCCAGCCGCTCGAAGGCACGCGCCTGCTCCATCGGGTTCAGGTCCGCCCGCTGCAGGTTCTCGACGATGGTGATCTCCATCGCCTGTTCGTCCGAGACCTGCCGGAGAATGGCTGGAATGGTCTCCTTGCCCGCCAGCCGGGAGGCGCGCCAGCGGCGCTCGCCGGCAATGAGCTGAAAGCGCCCGTTTGCCGCCGGGCGCACCAGCACCGGCTGCACCACGCCGTTTGCCGTGATCGAAGCGGCCAGCTCGGCCAGTTGCTCCTCGTCCATGTGCGAGCGCGTCTGGAAGGGGTTGCGATCGATCTGGTCGAGCGGGATCTCGCGCGGCTTGCCGCCCTCCGACTCGACCGGTGCAGGAATGGTGCTGGTCGGAACGCGGGGCAGCAGGGAGTCCAGGCCCTTTCCCAGGGCGCGGCGCTTGTTGTCAACGGGAGCAATGGTCATGAGAAATAGTCCTCAACCCCGGCCAGCGGGCCGGGTGGTTCAGCAGATACCGATTGAAGTACGGACGGCCACCGGCAAAGAGCGCGCCGTGCCTCAGCTCTGTGGCCTGGTACGCGCATTGGGCGGGACCGGAGCTGGCTCGCCGTTGTCCTCCTGCTGGCCCGGAGGCACCATCTGATTGCGGGCCATGAACTCCCCCGCCAGCTCGAAGTACGCCTCGGTGCCCCGCGAGCGCGCATCGTAAAGGGCCACCGGCTTGCCGTGGCTGGGCGCCTCGGCCAGCCGAACGTTGCGTGGAATGACCGTACGGAAGAGCCGCTCGCGGAAGTACTCGCGCAGGGTTTCGGTCACCTGCTGCGCCAGGTTCGTGCGATCGTCGTACATCGTCAGCAGAACGCCTTCGATGGTCAGCTTGGGGTTGAAAGCAGCCCGGACACGCTCGAGGGTTGAGATCAGCTCCGAGACCCCTTCCAGGGCGAAGTACTCCGCCTGCATGGGCACGATGAGGGTGTCGGCGGCAGCCAGGGCATTCAGCGTCAGCAGGTCGAGCGCCGGCGGGCAGTCCAGGATGACCAGGTCGTACTTCCCCTGAACCGGAGCAAGCGCCCGGCGCAGCCGCAAAGCCCGGTCCTCGGCACCGGCCAGCTCGACGTTCGCGCCGGTCAGATTCTTTGACCCGGGCAGCAGGTGCAGCCGGTCGATCTCCGTCGGCAGAATGATCTGCTCGGCCGGCGATTCGCCCATCAGGGCGTCGTAGATGGAGTGGCGGTTGTCGTCGCGCTGAAAGCCGAGCCCGGAAGAGGCGTTGGCCTGGGGGTCGCAGTCAACAAGAAGGATGTTGAGGCCTTCGAGAGCGAGGCAGGCGGCGAGGTTGATCGCCGTGGTGGTTTTGCCCACACCGCCCTTCTGGTTCACGATGCCGAGGATCTTTCCCATGGGCTTTCAGGGTACAGGCTGAGACGATTTCGGGGATACCGAGCTGGCTTGTGGAGAACTTGCCTGGCCTGTGGAAAGCCACTTCTGGCGAGCCCCCGGGAGTGCTCGGAATCGCTTGCGCGGCAAGGGCTTTTGCGGGGGAGTGCCGGTGCCAGAAAAAAAGGTGCATCTCCGCGAAACGGTGGAAAACTTTTCGGCTTGCGGGCTCTGCGCGGAGCGGTTTTCCGACGCGTTCCCAAATCGGACCGGCGGCCCATCAAGGGAAGCCGTCGCGTGTTCCACGTGGAACACTTCCCGCATCTGGCTGCCCTCCCAAAATGTTCCACGTGGAACAACCCCCCCACCAAGCAACGCCGCTCTCCCGCTTGCACCCTGCCTCCCCGCCGCGCTACCATTCCCCCGCCGTGCCTTTCGCCGACCTCACCCTCTCCATCCGCCTCGAAGCCGCTGAAGCCAGCGCCTCCGCCCTCCTTGCCCAAGCCCGCTCCCGCGTCCAACCGGAAAGCGGCGCCTGCTGGATTCAGGAGGCAGGCGCCACCGCCATCTTCGACGGCCCCCACTCCCCCTGCACCCAAACCTTCGGCCTCGGCCTCTCCGGCGAACTCGCGCCCGCCACCCTCGACCGCATAGAGACCTTCTTCCTTGATCGCCAGGCCCCCGTCCTCCATGAGGTCAGCCCCTTCGCCGGGCCCGCGGCCCTCGCCCTCCTCTGCCGCCGCGGCTACCTGCCCGAGGAGATCAGCAACATCCTCTACCGGCCCATCGCCGACCCCGGCCCACCACCACCCCCAAACCTCACCGTCCGCATCCCACCGGCAGTCGAACTTCCCCTCTGGAACAACATCAACGCTCGCGGCTGGGCCGCCGACCATCCGGAGCTCGAGGCCTTCCTGCGCGACTTCGGCGCCGTCTCCTCTGCCCGCGAGCAGACCATCTGTTTTCTCGGTGAACTCGACGGAGTCCCCTCCGCAACTGCTGCCCTCTGTCTGCACCAGGGGGTCGCGCTCTTTGCCGGCGCCGCCACCCTCTCAGAGCTGCGCAACCGCGGCCTGCAACGCGCCCTCTTCCACGCCCGGATGCGTTACGCCCTCGCGCAGGGCAGCGACCTGGCCATGATGGTGGCCCTGCCCGGCAGTTCCTCGCAACGGAACGCCGAGCGCTCCGGCTTCTCCGTCGCTTACACCCGAACCAAGTGGCGTCTTGCCGAACCGCGGAACGGCTGACCACGGCGCCTCATCGCTCGCCGTCCGCGCCTCACCCCAAACGAGGAACCCATATGGAACCCGAAAACGCCTTCCGCCAGCACCCCGCCCAGCCGTCCGACGAGGAACTCCGCCTCGCCCTGGGCCCGGCCCAGCCCCTCTGGTCCAGCCTTGTCGCTGCGCTTATCGGGGAGCTCGGCATCACCGGCCAGGAATGGAAATCCAGCGGAGCCAAATACGGCTGGTCGCTCCGCATGCAGGTAAAGAAGCGGAACATCGTCTATCTCGGTCCGTGCGCAGGCTGTTTCCGGGCCGCCTTTGTCCTCGGGGAAAAGGCAGTCGCCGCTGCGCGCTCCGCGGGCCTGCCGCCTGAGATCCGGGCGGCGCTCGACGAGGCGCCGCGCTATCCCGAGGGCACAGGCCTGCGCTTGCTGCTCACCCCGGAGAGCGACCTCGCTCCGATTCTCTCGCTTGCGGCCATCAAGCTGCGGAACTAGCCTGAATTCCTCACAGGATTGAGCCTTAGCTGTGTTTCCAATGCGCTTGTGCCCACTTGGAGTCCCAAAGCGCGGGTCAGGAGACCCACACTACAGCCGGCCGGGAGGCCGGCGCTACATGTCGATTTTCTACATGTCGATTTCTTAATCCGGTAGGACGCGCCGGCCTAGCGCCAGAACCCTGCGCGCCCCGCCGGGAAGCGGCACCGGAGCCAGCCAGGAGAACTCCGCGCCTGCCGCCGCCTCAATCCGCTCTAGCTCGTCGGCGGTCGTCATCGGGGCAAGCAGACCTCCGGGGCTCACCAGCCGGCTCGCGCTCCTGAGCGCGTCCAGCATCCGGTCCACCGCGCGCAGGACAACGCAATCGTAACCTGCCGCCAGCGTCTCCGCCCGGCCCGAATGAACCTCGGCTCTCAACCCCAGCGTGCGCACCGCTTCGTTCAGGAACGCGGCCTTCTTGCCCTGCGACTCCGCCAGCGTCACCTTGAGCTCCGGCCGGCACAGCGCGATCGGAATCCCTGGAAAGCCCGCCCCGGAGCCGAAGTCGAGCACGCTCCCCAACCCCGGCGGCAGAGCCCGGGCGCAAGCGATGGACTCGACAAAGTGGCGGGCGAGGATCCCCTCCTCGTCGCGGACCGCAGTCAGGTTCATCCGCGCGTTCCAGCGCACCAGCAGCGCCAGGTACGCGGCGAACCGGCTGGCAACCTCCTCCGCCAGCGGCTCCATGCCCAGCGACGCCAGAAGAGCATTCAGTCTGGCCGCTGTCTCCGTCGCATCGCCGCTCACGAGACCACCGACTCTTCGATCCGCCGCGGCTGCCAGATCGACGCCGCCTGGACCAACGCAGCGAAGAGGGCTCGAGAGAAGGCGCTGTGCGTATACGTGCGCTCGGGATGCCATTGCACACCGAGAACGAAGTGCGCGGCCGAATCCAGCTCCACGGCCTCCACCACCCCGTCGCCGGGCGAAACCGCGCTTACCAGCAGGTTATCGCCCACCGCCCCAATCGCCTGGTGATGGCTCGAGTTCACCATCGGATCCCCGGTCACCGCTCGTGGGATCAGCCTGGCAAGCCGGGATCCCGGCGCCACCCGCACCGGGTGCGCGTCCTTCACGTCCCTTCCGGGACTGTGATTCACCCCCGTGTGCAGGTGCTGGACCAGCGTCCCGTTCAGCCAGACGTTCAGCGTCTGCACGCCGTGGCAGATGGCCAGGATGGGCTTGTGCAGGCTGAAGGCATCCTGCAGCAGCAGCTCGTCCACCGCCGCCCGCGGCGGATCGGGCTCCGCGCACTCCGGAACCCGATCTTCGCCGTATCTTTGTGGGTCCACGTCGAACCGGCTCCCCGGAAGCAGGATGCCCTGCACGCCTGAGAGAAGTCGCGCCACGCGATCCTGGCGCTCGTGGAGGGGAACAAGAATCGGAGTCGCCCCGGCGGAACGGAGGGCGGCCAGGTAAGGCGGCAACGATCGCTGGTTGTAGGCAGCGTCGTTGCTCGTTGGCTCGGGAATGGCAATGTGGACGCACATGGCAACAGCCAGTGTAATGATCCGCACCCGAAATGCAACAGGGGGTCGGTGGCCCGGAACAATCCTAGGTACTTAGCGCAAGGGAATCCGCGCTCTTCGCGGCTGCGGTTCCCTCCGGCAGCAGGTTCTCGATCGCGCTCCGCAGCCGCTCCGTCAGCTCCTCGGCCTGCCGTAGCGTCATCTCTTTTGTCTCCATCGGTTCGCCAACCGTCAGCGTCACCGCGCAGGGGTAGAAGTGGCGGGTGTGGATCGGCAGCAGGTCGTAGGCCCCGTGCAGGGCAATCGGCACCAACGGTACCTGCGCGCGAATCGCCAGGTAGGCTGCTCCGGAGAGAAACGGCTTCAGGCCTCCGTCGCTCGTTCGCCCGCCTTCGGGAAAGACGACCAGCGGCGTCCCCGCCCGCAGCGCCTTGGCCGCGGCGCCCAGGCTGGCCAGCGTCGCGCGCGGGTTGGCCGTGTCAATCGGGATCTGGCCCGATCTATTTAAGTACCATCCTATGAATGGGATAGGCCATAGTTCCTTCTTTGCCAGGATGCGAAATTGCACCGGAATCGATGCAAACACCACCGGCGTGTCCATATACGAGGTATGGTTCGATGCGAAGACCGCGACCGGGTACCGGCGCAGCTTCTCCGCCCCGACCACACGCAGCCGCGCTCCTGAGACCCACACGCAACCCCGCGCCCAGATACGCGCAATCCAGTGCTGCAGGTTGCCGCGCTGCTCGACCAGCGAGGCGAGCAGCGAGAGCGAGCCGCACACCGCCGTCCACACCACCAAGACGGGCAATTGCAATAAGTTCGTGCGCCAGCGGTCGCTCCGCGGCAACGGGTTCGGGCGCTTGCTCACCCTTGCCTCCCCGTCCGCGCGCGCACCAGCGGCCTCGCCTCGCCCACGAGGTAGACCGACCCCGCCACCACGATCCGTCCGCGCGGAGTGGCTCGCTCGGCGAGCTCTAGCGCCTCGGCCACCGAACCCGCGCCAATCGCCTGGACTCCGGTCGCCTCCGCCACGGCCAGAAGCTCGCTCACCGCCGCTGCCCGGGCGCTCGCAATCGAAGTCAGGATCACCCGCTCGAAAAGCGGAAAGAGAATTCGCGCCATCTCTTCGGCAGGCTTGTCCCTCAGGCAGCCAAAGACCAGCGTCTGGTTCTCCTCCGCATCTTCATCCGCACTCAGCCCGGCGCGCAGAGCCCACGCTCCGGCGGGATTGTGCGCCACGTCCAGCACCCACTCCGGCCCCGTCGCACTCCCTGAGCCATTGCTCCGTGGGAACCGCTCCAGCCGCCCAGGCCAGCTCACCGCGGCCACTCCGCGCTCGATCGCGGCCGGCGTGATGGCAAACCCGGGCCGCTCGGCCAGCTCCACCGCCGCCGCCACGGCCAGCGCCAGGTTGCGCTGCTGGTGGACGCCGGCCAACGGCTGGAGAATCTCCACGCTGGTCCCCAGCGCTTCCACGGTGTACCGCGCCCGCGCCGGCGTCCCCAAGGGAGGCATGTAGGCCGCCGCGCTCACTCCGCGCACGCCCAGCGCCTCTGCCGCCTCGCCCAGCGCCTGGTTGGCCTCAGGATGCTGCGGCAGCGTGACCAGCGTCCCACCCTGGCGGAGAATCCCGGCCTTTTCCCGCGCAATCTCGGTAATCGTCGAACCCAGCCACTCCTGGTGGTCGAGCGCAATGTCGGTGACAACCGAGAGCAGCGGCTCCACAACATTCGTCGCGTCAAGCCGCCCGCCCATGCCCACCTCAAGCACCGCGATCTCCACGCGCTGCTCGGCAAAATAGACAAAGCCCAGCGCCGTCAGAATCTCGAAGAAGCTCGGCAACCGCGCGAGCCTTCCGGCGAGCATCTCGGCCTGCGCCGCGCCGTGAACACGAAAGTAGCAGTGCGCAAAATCGTCGTCCTCGATGAGCGTGCCGCCGATGCGGATCCGTTCGTTCACGCGCTCCAGGTGCGGCGACGTGTACATCCCCGCGCGGAGCCCGCTTTCCCTCAGAATGCTGGTCAGGGTTGCTGCCGTCGAGCCTTTGCCGTTGGTGCCGGCAATCAGAACCGAGGGGAAGCGCCGGTGCGGATCGCCCAGCGCTGCCAGCAAAACCCGCATCTCGTCGAGCGAGAACTTCCGCCGAGGCTGTCCAGGCTGCGTATGCAGCTCCGGAACCAGCCTGTTCAGTTCATCGATGGCCGCCTGGTAGGACATTCCTGTTCAGTATAAAAGGCGCGGCGTTTCGCTCGGGTTACGCCGCACTAGCGTGCAGCAGCAGCTCAAGCGCCTGGCGTGCGTTCTGCAGGCAGGTGCGGGCTTCGTCCTCGCTCAGCAGCCCCTGGTGCACGGCCTTTTTGCCGGTGTCGTTCACCAGGTTTGCCACTCGCGGAAACTCCGGATCGATCCCACTCAATTGCAGGTTGTTATTCACCTCGTGCAGCAGGTTGCCCAGGGTGGCGGCGTTGCGATAGCGCGTGCGCACCAGCCGCGCCAGCCCTCCGGGCAGCTTCTGCTTCACCGCCTCTTCCAACACCGAGCGGCACATCACCGCGCAGGCCGTGAAGAGCCCGAAGAAGTAGCAGCGCGTCGCCTCGTCCAGGTACCGATCCGCCTCTTCCGAGCACGGCGCCGCCACCACGCACTCGCGCAGGTGCGTCGCCCGCATCACGGCCGGCTCGACCATCTCCAACAGCTCGAGCGCGAAAGCCGTCCGGAGCAGGTCGTTCTGTTGCCCATCCAAAGCGCGTTGGATATCCTGCCAGGCCGGCATCGTCCCGTTGCTGCCTGCCATTTGCAGCCGCGTCAGCGAGGTCAGCCGCTGCCGCGCGTGCTGCACAAACCCCTGCCGCATCTCCTGCGCCAGCATCCGCCAGCCCGCCACAAACGCAGCGGCGTTCTGTTTGTAGCGCGCCCATAGTTCGTCGAAGACAATTTCCGGCAGAATCGGCCGCAGTTGCTCGAACCGCCCCGTCCGCGCCAGCTCGGAGATAGCCTCGCAGAACTCCCGCCCCGGCACTCCCTCCGCCGACATCTGTAGCAGTTGTTCCTCCAGCCGTCCGATATCGATGCCCATTGCCCCCCGGCCCTTCCCGCTCAAGTCTAGGACAGCCGATTCACTGAACCCTCTTTTCGATTACTCCTTCTCTTCTCCTTGTTACAGGAACGGGAAAGCCTTCCCATCCCCAATCCGTCCCCACTTTTCCGCTGCCAATATGCCTCTTGTGCAGAGTGTGGAGAAGCCGTACACTGTGCATCCCTGCTCCCTCGCGCAGCCTCTATTCATGCACCTCGGGACCACCTCTCCACAGAACGTGCTCTCTTTGCACAGCCTCTCCGGGCCCTGCTGTGGGAAGCGTGGGAAACCGCCGACCTTACTTCGCCTCTCCAGTCCACTTTTGCAAATCTCCTTTCTTCCACAGCCGAGTTTTAGAAAACCCACCCCTCTCTCAAACCCCTCGCTCTGAATCCTTTGCCCAGCATTTCCACTTTTCCGTCCTCAACTACGGGGGCTTCTTGCTTTTCTTCTCTTCTATTCACGATCCTCCCACCCCCGTCGCGTCCTTCTCCGTTCTCGCCTTTCCTCCTGGCACCCCTGTTCATTTCTGCCCATTGCCACTGCGGTGCCCGGGTATCCAGATAACCACCCCGTTTTCCACGCGCACCTTTTCTCCCAGGTGAATACAATCAAGAACAAGAAAAGAAAGCCGCTTTCACTCACCCGCGCGTCTGGTGTAGAGTGTGGCCAACGCGGAATTTGCTGAAAGCCCGGCTCCTTTTCTGCCGTATTGGAGGAGTGGGTTCATGTCGAGCGTGGATACTGAAGTCGAGAAGCCGTCCGTACAGGAGGCAGCGATGGAGATTACCGTAAGCCGCCAGGAGCTGGTCAGGGAATTGACCGCTACGCAATCCGTGGTGGAACGCAAGACCACCATTCCGATCCTCTCCAACTTTCTCATCGAGGCTGAAGAGGACCGGCTGGTCATAACGGCCACCGACCTTGACCAGGCCATCCGCACCAGCGCCGAGGTCAAGGTCAAGAAGCCCGGCGCCTGCACCATTCCGGCGCGCAAGCTCTACGACTACGTAAAGCTGCTCCCGGACGGCGAGATCTCCATCAAGCTCCTCGATAACCATTGGGTGCAGATCCGCTCCGGCCGCTCCAACACCAAGATGGTCGGCATGGCGCGCGCCAACTATCCCCAGGTTCCCGAGTTCCCCTCCATCGCCGCCACCACCATCTCAACCGTTGCCCTGCGCACTCTCATCGCCCGCACCATCTTCGCCATCTCCAGCGAGGAGTCGCGCTACACCCTCAACGGCGCGCTGCTCGTGCTCAAGGCCGAGTCCATGGCCATGGTCGCGACCGACGGCCACCGTCTCTCCTGGGTCGAAAAGCCCAACGAGCTGCACGAAGGCATCAGCGGCGAGAAGCGCGTCCTGATTCCGCGCAAGGCGCTCGCCGAGCTCCAACAGCTCCTGAACAATACCGAGGTCGAGAAGATCGACTTCGCCGACGACGAGCACACCCTCTTCTTCCGGGTCGGCCATCGTACGCTCAGCTCGCGCAAGCTCTCCGGCCAGTTCCCCAACTTCGAGGCCGTGATGCCGCGCGACAACACCAAGTTCGCCGTCGTGCGCTCCTCTGAGCTGGCCTCGGCCATCCTGCGCGTCGCGCAGTTTGCCGACGAGCGCTCCGGCGCCATCAAGATGCGCCTCGAGAGCAACGAGTTGAAGATCAGCTCCAGCTCCACCGACAGCGGCGAATCGGAAGACACCATCGACACGCCCTACGCATCCGACCCCATCGCCGTCGGCTTCAACTCCACCTACATCCTCGACTTCCTCAAGGCCCTCGGCAACGAGGGCGAGGTGCGGCTCGAGTTCAAGGACTCGCAGTCCGCCGGCCAGATGCGCCCCGAGGACCCCGATGCCGAGTACCGCTACCGCTACGTGCTGATGCCCATGCGGATTTGAAGAGACAGGGAACAGGGATTAGGGAACAGGGAACAAACGGCGGCCTGGCAGCAATGCTGGGCCGTTTTGTTTCCCGGGGCTATACAAGGTTTAGGCAGGCCACAAAGAAATCGCCCCAACGCGGAAGGCTTGCCGTTGGGGCGATGGTGTTGAGTGACAGAATCTTCCTGCCCTACTGAGCGTAGAAGAAAGAGGCTTCGCCGAGTGTGGTGCCGGCGGCATTCTTGGCGGCCACTTTGAAGCAGTACTGTTGCCCGGCTGTCAGACCTTTGATGGCCGCTTTGACAGCTACCGGAGCACTGCCCGCCGCGAGGCTCAAAGACGCGGTGGACGTGGTCTGTGCGCAGAAGTTGGTTCCGTATTCGAACCAGTAGGACGCGGCAACCCCGGTCGGGTTCACGCTTCCGTTCAGAACCGCCCCGCCCGCAGCGACGGAGCTGGCAGAGTAGGTCAGGGCAACTGGGGCCTTCGCCAGAGTGATGTTGACACCGGTGGCCGGCCCCCAGGCCGTAAACACGTTGCCGTCGAAATCGGAAGCCGAGACCAGAGTGACGGCCTGCAGATACGTGGTGCCGGAAATGGCGATGGGTGTCTTGTACACCAGCGAGTCGGGCTTGTTGTGATCCGGGCTCTGCCCGTCGGTGGTGTAGTAGATCGTGCCTGGGTAGGCAGGGTCGGACATGGTGACCGTGATTGGCTTGGTGATGGTCACGTTCTGAAGTCCAGTGGAGAGAGTGGGTGAGTCGCCAGCGAAAAATGTGCCAATGGTCACCTGCGAATTGGGAGATCCCGCAAGCGTGGCGAACGCCGTTATCATCGCGCTTTTGCTGGGCGATAGGGGTACGGTGTACTTGTTCGAGGCGGTGGTGGGGATGCTGCCGTCGAGGGTGTAGTAGATCGTTGCACCTTTCGCGGCGGTGATGGTGGGGGTGTTTTGCGGGGCGGCATAAAGCGTCGATCCAGAGGCTGGGGTAATCACCGGGGCCGTAGTCGGCAGCACGGCAGGATAGGTGATTTCGCGAACCACGCTGTTCATGGCGTCGGCGAAGAAGAGGCTGCCAGTGGGATCAATCGCCAGGCCCGCAGGTGAGTTCAGCTGGATATACCGTGCCGGGCCGGTCCCACCCTCGTATTCCGTGCGCAGATTCTGGTATGGGCTGTTCGTGAGGTTCAGGCCGGCGAGCGTGTAGATGTTCTTGTTGGCCGCCGAAACGATGCGGATAAGATTGTCACCGGTGTCGGAGATGTAGACATTCCCGTGCGAATCCACAGCGACGCCCGCCGGATACCTGACTGTCGCACCGGAGGCCAGGCCGCCGTCCCCACCCAGCCAGCAGGCGTTGGGATTTCCAGTCAGAGAGCTGATAATTCCTGTCTTGGCGGTCACCAGGCGGATCGCGCAGTCCTGGGTATCGGCGATGTAGATGTTGCCCGACGCATCGACAGCAACGGCCTGCGGAGCGCCGAGTCCTGCGTCCACCGCAGGCCCTCCGTCGCCAGGACCTTCGGCGTAGGGGCTGCCAGCCACGGTGGCAATGATCCCTGTCTTTGCGGTCACCTTGCGAATCGCGTTGTGGCCAGTGTCGACAATGAAGAGGTTTCCGGCAGCATCTACTGCCACCGCCATGGGCTGGCACAGGGCCGACTGCGTTGCCGGAACACCATCCGTCGGTTGCCCGCAAAGATCGTCGCCAGGGCCTCCAGGACCCGCGCCGTAGCCGTTGCCGGCCACCGTGGAGATGATGCCGGAGAGACTCACCATCCGCACAACGTTGTTGCGCGTGTCGGCGATGTACACATTGCCCTTTGAATCCACAGCCACGCCGTTGGGCTCATTGAGCTCGGCGGCTGCCGCCTGCCCTCCGTCGCCGGAGTAGCCGCCGGTGCCGCTCCCGGCAAAGACCGAGATCGTGCCCGCAATCACCTTGCGAATCACGGGAGCGGAGGGGTCCGCGATGTAGAGAGTGCCCTGGGAGTCGACGGCCACGGCTCTTGGCCATACCATCTGCGCGTTCACTGCCGGGCCGCCGTTGCCGCTGTAGCCGTAGTAGCCGTTCCCGGCCACCGTGCTCAGTATGCCGCTGGGGCCGGTCTGGGCCAGCGTTGTGTTTGGGATGACAGGATGGATTCGTGGTTCCGAACTGCTGCCGGTCTGGGCGTATGCGGGCAGGATTGCCAGCAGGGCGAGTCCGGGTGTGATGGCACAGAAAAACTTGCAAAGCTTCACTAATGACCTCCTGGTGCGGCTGCGGCTGGCCACCGGCCGCGCAAGGGGGCGCGTTCAGAAGATGGAAGGGGCAGCTACGGCGACTATACTCCCAATTACCGCGACCCGTCGGCCTTGCCTCCAAACCCAATGGAACGGGGAATCCTGCACCCGGCATCCAGGCGCAGCCGCGAAGGTGGGAGCACAAGCGCCCCAACGGCCTCATGGACAGTTGGGGCGCATGCATGCAAACGGCGCGAAAGCCGGCTACGGCGTGGTGAAGTTCAGAACCGCCGCGCTCGTGGTCGTCCCGGCCACGTCGGAGGCCACGGCCTGGAAGTAGTACTTCTTGCCTGCCACGAGCCCAGTCAGGTTGGCGGTCACGGGGATCGCGGCCGAACCGGTGCGCGCCACCTTGGCCGTCAGCGTCGTGGGCGGGTTCGTTGTTCCCCACAGGAACCACGACTGCGTCGCCGCGCCCTCCGGGTTCACCGTGCCATTCAGCGTGGCCGTGGTTGCTGTCACGCTGGTCGCAGCCGCGGTGGTCACCGCAGGCTTGCTCGCCAGCGTGTAGGTTGAGGTGGCAATCGGGCTCCACGCGCTCCACGGATTGCCAGCAAAATCAGTAACCGCGGTGAAGTACGCCGCCTGAACCACCGCCGGCACGGCAGAAGTTGGTGTCACCGAAAACCCGGAGCTGTAGGTCTTCACCGTTGGTCCGCCCGCTGTGGGATCGCTCCCATCTGTCGTGTAATAAATCTTGCCCCCGGTGGTCGTGTCGGTGATGGTGATAGTGGTTGCGCCGGCCACCGGAGCGCTCGCCGGCAGAATCTGCGGCGTCGGCGCGTCCAGAAACGTGTCGATCGTCGCCTGCGAGTTCGCCTGCCCGGGAACGGTTGCGAACGCCGTAATCACAGCCGATTTCGAAAGCGTGAAGGGCGCGGCGCCGTACTTTGTGGAACTGGTAGTGGGGACCGACCCGTTCGTCGTGTAGTAGATCGTCGACCCTGCCACCGGGGCTGTCATCGTGATCTGCGTCGGCGCGGCGGCGGTTGCGAACGCCGGAGTGATCGTGGGCGCGCTCGCCGGCGTCAGTGCGGCTTGGCCAATCTTGTACACCAGGTTGTCCCCTGCATCGGCCAGAAGCACGTCGCCGAACGTGGGCGAACTCGCATTCGTGTCCACCGTTAACCCGCTGGCGTCGTCCAGAAACTCATATCGTGCCGGGCCCGGCGCTGCCGTGATCTCGGGGTAAATCCCCGAGTACGGATTCGCAGGCGGAAAGTTGATCCCCGCCACCGTGTAGAGCTTTTGCCCCGCGGCATCGATCAGATGCACCACCGAGTAGTCGGAATCTGAAAAGAAGACGTTACCGCTGCCGTCGACCGCAACCGCATGAGGCCTGCCCACCATGGCCGTGGCCGCCGCGGTTCCATCGTCCGACAGGCCGCAATTGCCTCGAGTCCCAGCCGCGTTCGGCGTGCCCACCAGCGAGCTGATCACCCCGGTTGCGACCGTGATCTTCCGCACCGCGCAGTTGGAGGTGTCCGCAATGTAGACGTTGCCCGCGGTGTCCACCGCGACGCCCACCGGGTAACGCAGGCTGGCGTTCACCGCCAGTTGTCCGTCGCCGCGATACCCGGCCCTCGGTCCGGCCACCGTGGTAATCAGCCCGGTTGCCGCGGTCACTTTCCGAATCTCATTGTCCTGGTAGTCGGCGATGAACAGGTTCCCGGAGCCGTCCACCGCAACTGCTGTCGGGAAGCACAGGCTGGAGCTCGTCGCCGGGACGCCATCGGAAGGAATGCCGCAATTGTTGTTCCCGCCAATGCCGGCGCCCACGCCGTTGCCCGCCACCACGCTTAGGGTGCCGCTCGTGGCGGGCGCCACCGGCGCGGCCACCTTCCACACCACGTTGTCGCGCTCGTCGGCGATGAACAGGTCGCCGGCCGCGTTCAGGGCCAGACCATACGGTGTGCCCAGTCGGGCCGCCGTGGCCAGGCCGCCCTGGCCGCTGAAGCCGCCCTCGCCGGTGCCGGCATAGAGCGCGATGTTGCCGGTCGAAGCCGTCACCTTATACACCACGGCAAGCCAAGGCGCGGAGATGTAGAGGTTCCCCGCCTTGTCCACCGCCACGCCCTGCGGCGCGTAGATCGATGTGGCGGTCGCCGGCCCGCCCATCGGCCCGTAACCATAGTCGCCGTTGCCGGCCACAGTGCTCATGATCCCGCTCGGCCCCGTTTGCGGCGTGGTGGTGTTCCTGATCTCGGGATCGCTCCAGCGTCCCTGGTTATTCCAGCTCTGGGCCGTTGCCGGCAGGGGTGCCAGCAGGGCAAGACCGGATGTGACGAAAGGAAGAAATTTGCACAGTTTCATAGGCGACCTCCAGATTGGGGCTGTGGGCTCGCCATCGGGCGCGCAAGGGGGGCGCGCTCAGAAGATGGAAGAGACAGCTTGGCTCACTATACTCCGCCTGGCGGCAGCCCGTCGGCCGCGCATCCGGGATGGGGGCAGCAGGATGCAGCCGTACTTGCCGGCCGCATCCTGAACGGTCTACCAGCTCAGCGTTACCGTGATCGTCTTCCAGCCTTCGCCCGCAGGGAATTGCAAAACCAGCGGGAGCGTCCGGCAGGAATAGGGGTCGGAATCGCAAGCACGGAAGGAAATGCTTGCATCCGGAGCGCCGGCCGGCTCCGTCTTCGCCACCGGGACAAAATGCCCATGCGGAGTCAGTGTCACAATGCCGCTGGTCCCTGCCAGCCCTTCAGCGGTCAGGACGACCTTGTGCTCCCCGTATTCAGCACGCAGAATCCGGAACTTCTCCGTTTGCGCACCTGGAGCAGGTGGAACGGTCGGCTGAACGACCTCGACGCTCTCGATTGGATGAAGATCGCCGATTGAAAGATCGACTTCCAGCGCCGGGAGGGGGATACGCAGTCCTTCATGCGCGTCCTTCTTTGGCAATCCGGGGATCTGCCCACTCTCCAGCGCACCAAAGGAAGCACCCGGCAGATCGCTCCGCAGCTTCCACGCGTCGCCCTGCGTCGGATACAGATAAACCTCAAGCCGGTCGCCCTTTCGCGTCAAATAGAGCGCGGACCGCTCCGCCCCAAGCGGCAAGTTCATCACCTCGGCATCTTCCCACCCCCCCGGCAGCCGCGGATTCACCGTGATCGTCTTCGTCTGCGCGTCGATGGAAATCCCGAACAACCCGCGCAGCGCCGGCGTCACCACCATGGCGCTCGACCACAACTGGTGACTCGTGCTGCGGCCGAAGGGCACAAAGAAATCGCCGCTCAGCAATTCCGTATCGGCGCCCAGGTCCTGCGCGCGCGTCAGGTTGGCATTTTCCATCAGCATCTGGTAGCCGGCCAGCGGCTGGCCGCCGCGGTACTCGGCCAGCGCCGCCCAGCCCGTAAACAGCGGCCAGACCGAGCCCTGGTGATAACTCATGCCGTCGTAAATCTTCTCGTCGTTCGAGACGTCGCGCAGGCCCCAGTCGGTGTTGAGCGTGTGCGTGGCAAACTGACGCAGGCACTCGTCGCCGTGTACGAGGCCCGCGCCGGAGCTCCACCACGCCAGCGCCGGGTAGACGGTCCGCGTGCGATCCTGCGAGCTGTCGCCGTTCTGGCCGGCGTTATGGCTGAAGGCGTAGCACGACCTCTCCTTGTCGTAATACTCCTCTTCAATCGTTGTTTTCAGGGCATCCGCGCGCTTGTGAGCTGCCCCGGCCTTCGCCGCGTCGCCCAGCAGAGCCTCCAGTTCGCTCACAGCCGCCGAGGCCTGCTGGTCCAGCAGCGCCAGATAAATCTCCTGGTGCGGCATCCCGCCCGGCCAGCTCTCCACCCACCCCGTTCCCTGCGAATTGTCGTAGATGCCGTCGTGGTCGGTGTCGTGCGCGGGATCGGTCTCAAAGTCCCATGCCTTCTCGATCGCCCCGCGATGCTCCTTCACGAAGGCCACGTCGCCGCTCGCCCGCGCGTAATCCAGCACAGCCAGCAGAAACAGCGGCGTCGAGTCCGCGGCCGCATACATATAGGGGAACTGCTGCCAGTCGATGCGCGCGGCGGTTTGCGAGTACTCGTGCATGATCTTGCCGTCGGCGCGCTGGCGGCGGATAAGGAATTCGAGCTCCGCCTTCGCCAGCGCAAAGTTGCCGTAGCCGTCGATGGCGTAAAGCGTGTAGAGCGAGTCGCGCCCGAAGAACCAGCCGAAGCCCGGCCGCGCCGAATCCGCCGACGCGTAGTAGCCGGCGACAAGCGCCAGTTCGTCGCTGGGCAGTGCCCGCGCGCGCAGTTGCTCGATCGAAACCACGCCCCACTGGAAAGCCTCGTTCAGCGCTTTATCCGGCGTCTCGATGGAGACGGAACTCGCCAGCAGCTTGCGCCAGCTCTCGGCGTGCGCCTTGTAGAGATCGGCCAGGCCCGTGTCGAGTTCGGCGAGCGTGGCGCCCAGCGCCGCGTTCGCTGCCGTCCGCGGCGTCATGCCCACGGCCATCAGCAGCGGGAAGAGACGTCCCCGGTCGCGCGCGGGGTCGATGTGCAGCCGGAACTCGACCGGATGAACCTGCGGCCGCTCCTGGTAGGGGGCCAGGATGCCGGGCTGCGCGCCAGGCAGGGCGATGGCGCCGGCCAGGTCGGGATAATCCGAGTGCAGCACGTAGTAGCCGCCGCGGTCCGCCGTCCACTCCACGCCGGGCACGCCCTCGTTGCGCTCGGGCCACATCCACTTCAGCTCCGGCGTAAAGCGCAGCGTGAAGTCGGTCGGGTGCAGGCAGTCGAACTCGAAGAGCACCACCGGCCCGCGGCCCGCCGGCACGGTGCCGGGCGAAAACATCGTCTGCCGCACGGTGAAGCCGATGTGCGCGTAGGTGATCGTCGTGCGGTCGGGCCGCACCTCGATCGCCGCTGCCTGCCGGTTGACATCGACGGGCACGGTGTAGCCCTCGATGTTGGCCTCGATGGCCAGATGCGAGAGCAGCTTGACGGGCAGCACCCAGGCCTCGAAGCTGCCGTCCTGCTGGCCCACCACCACGCCGCGCTCGCCGGCGACGGTGAAGGGCTTCTCCAGCTCGGCGTGGGCCTGGATCGCGGGTAAGGTGGAATCGAAGGCGATGGCGGGAATGGAGCTGAGGTTCTGGCTCTGGATTGCGGAAGCGGCGGCAAAGACCATGGCGGCAGCCATGCGGAGCGAGGGGCGAAATCGAGTCATGGTGTTGTCCTTTGGGTTTCTCCCAAAGTCAACAGTCTACAGCGAAACCAGAGTGACCGTATCCCCAAGCCGAAGTACTCAAGTCGACGCGACCAACAGGGAGCGG